>JADGAO010000168.1 GCA_015231995.1 Nitrospinota bacterium
TATTTTGATCCTTCGGTCGCTGAGGCTCCCTCAGGATGACGAAAAGATTGTCATTCTGAACCCTTCACAGAGTTCAGGGTAAACTCCGCGTAGCGAAGTGAAGAATCCATCGGAAAGAATATTCTATTCCATTTTGATCCTTCAGTCGCAAAGCTCCTTCAGGATGACAACGTCGGTCGCTAACGCTCCATCGGCACTAGTTGTTTACCACTCTCCTACAAAGAATGCACATACCCATACTGTCTCATTTTCAGAACCCGGCCTGACGAATAAGAAAAACGGATTGCGGGTTTGGAAGCATCAGTCACATGGCCTATTTTGCTGGCTACGATTTTCCCCGACCCGATGAGTTTCTTCAGCAGGCTCTCCTTTTTGGGATGAACCGTAAACAAAAGCTCATAGTCCTCCCCTCCGTTAAGAATTCGTCGCCAGCCCTCATCTTCCTTCATGGAGACGAGAGTTCTTGCCGTCGGAACGGACAGCGGGATGGATTCCAGCGACATGTCGGCGCAGACATTCGACGCTTCGACCAGCCTTAACAGATCGAGCGCCAACCCGTCGGAGACGTCTATCATCGCGGAGGCCAGACCTTTTTCCGCAATCAACCGGCCCCATTCAACCCTGGGCGTTGGGGAGAGATGACGGGACACGAGATATTTGTCCGCTTTATCGCCCGGTTTGCGCCCGGAGAGTAGCAGGTCTAATCCCATAGCCGAATCGCCCGGTGTTCCGGTTATATAGATAAGATCGCCCGGTTTTGCGCCATCCCTTTTTACGATTCTGTTTTCGGCGATCTGCCCCATAACTGTAACTGTCACCGATATCCAGTCTTTCGCCGAAGAGACATTCCCGCCAATCAGTATGCAACCATGACGCTTGAGCGTCTCATGGAAACCTTTGAGGAAATCCTTTATCCAACCGTGTTCCAACCCCTTTGGGAGGCATGGGGACAAAAGCGCGTATTTTGGTTCGCCCCCCATTGCGGCGATATCGGAGAGGTTCACGGCGGCGGACTTGGCCCCCAACAGCTTTGCGGGAGTCAGCTTTCGTGAAAAATGCACCTCCTCCGTCAACGTGTCGGTTGTGACCAGCGTGACTTTCCCCTTGGCTGGCTTGATCGCCGCGCAATCGTCGCCGATGCCAAGGATGATGTCACGGCTTTTTCCAGAGTGATGCTTCTTGATCCAACGGATGAGATCAAGCTCGTTGAACGGTTTCGTAGTGGCGCCGTGTGCCCCGCCCTTCACGATAGCGGCCCGCAAGAATGCCGCCGAAACGACGGTGGCAGGAAAAATCCGCCGGGGGAGGTCATCGGAACAGCCAAAGTAAAGCGCGGACAGACAGCCCCGCAAACAAAAATGCGGACAGCCAGAACAATACTGTTTCTCCTCTCCAGATCCCTGCGGCGTAGCCACCCGCGAGGGCCAACATGACGGCACACGCCCATATATTGACTGTGTCCTCGTGTTTTTTCTTTTGATCCTCGTTCATAAAATCACTTCAAAACGTGAACACCGCCAGAAATATTGGGGGAATGTGAAGAGCGTTGAAATTTTCATATTCGCAGGCTTGGGTCAGTCATATCCCGGAACCCTGAAATAGCCCAATATGCACTCGGTGTTTCGAACCGCTATTTGCACATGTGTTTTTTCGCGGAATCCAGAGCCATCAAACAAACTGCCGCCTTCTTCAAAAACGCCATAAACCGTGTCGTAAGGTGGAAGGTCGAACTCTGCTCTTGAATTGTGCAATGTTTCAATCACCGCGCAATCCAATTCCCGCTTTAAAAAAACTCCTTTCTCCCGTTTATCGTTTTGTGGCAAAGAAACACCGCCAACCTCGCAATAGTTGAACAGAAAAGAATGGGCGAACTTGATTTCATCCCTCACCCCATAATCCGTCAAGTTGAGGCAAAGACCGGGAATGATGAACGCTCCAATGACATACGGCTTCTTGAATTTTTTGCTATCCTTGGCCCAGGCCAATCCCCGTTCCGGACTGTCCACCCAGAAATATATTCCAGAGCCAAGCCAGTCATATGAATTATCGCTTGGTTTAAGATGGGCCTTGTTTGCCAGTACCTGTTCCGCGACTATGCGGTCGCATCCGTGATAACCGGCAATAGGGCCAAGCGAGTTCCTGACTCTAGCCAAACCCTCTTATTTGCCTCCCCCGTAATTCGGCGAAAGCTTTCCGGATTTGGTGATAATGCCAGCCTTTAGCAAAAACTTTCTGGCTTCTTTGGGATCATTGGCAATGCGATCTCCCACCTTTTTCAGAGCCGCAATATTACCGAGGACAGGACCGGAAATGCGCGGTATTGGAAAATCCTCAGTGGTTGACTTGCGTGGCTTAACGGCGGCTTTGCGGCGCATGAGAATGCCTTTTAAAAATCATATGTATAACTTTAATCCCCTTGGATGGTGATGTCAAACAACCCTCATTCGATAGGGAGGACGATATGTTTGCCCAATATTGTCCAGCCGTTTCCATGTCCTTTTTGCTGGAGCGGTTGTATAATATAAGGAGTGGTTCCGGTTTGTTTTCTTCGAGGTTTTCCAAAATGGCCAAAATAAAAAAAAACGCCGCAAGGCTGACTCTTGCGGTTTGCGCTTCTGTCTCCCTCTACTGGCTCGCCATTGGTTCGCCACATGATCATTCGGACATTGTCCCTTCCGCTCAGGCCGCCGAAAAAAGCAAAATGTTGATGGCTCCGCCGTTTTCCCTGCCCAACTCCGACGGGAAAACGGTCTCGCTCTCCGATTACAAGGGGAAATGGGTTTTCGTGAATTTCTGGGCCACACCTGGTGCGGCCCGTGCGTTGTAGAGATGCCGATGCTCACCAAGCTCCACGGCGCCATGAAAGGCCAGAAGTTCGAGATGATCGCCATCAATATGGAAGAAATCGAACCAGCGCATATCAAAAAGTTCGTGAAGGACAACAAACTTCCCTTCACCGTCCTGCTCGATAAGGACTCGAAAATCGGAAAGACCTACTCCGTGCAATCGCTTCCGACCACTTACGTGGTCAATCCGGCCGGGGAGGTGTACACGCGAGCTATCGGGGTGAGAGAGTGGGACAGCGAAGAGGTCGTGACCTATTTCAAAGACCTCGTTTCCGGCAAGCTGGAGAAAAAAAGTTAAGGTAAAACCGCCTCACCCTCTTCCTATCTCTTCTTCGATGGCCTCCAGGCTCTCCTTGGCCTTTTTCTGCGCGGGGTCTATTTCCAGTATCAGCCGCAGGCTCTCTGCGGATTGCGGCAGTATCCCCGCGCTGTAATATATCGCCGCTATCTCATACAATGCGTCGATGTTTTGCGGGTCGAACCTCAAGACGCGCCTGTATAAATGAAACGCATCTAGCAGGTTCCCGCTTCGGTCGAACTCTTTCGCGCTTTTTTCCAATGTTTCGACAAGCAGTTCCCGCGCATCGCCCTGGGGTATTTCCGTATCCAGCGTCCTGCGTAACGAATCACTCTCGACCGCCAGTTTTTCAATTTCGGCTTTCAGCTTTTCAGCCAAAGCTTCCCTGTCGGCGACGCTCTTCTCCAGCGATATTGCGCGCGATTTTTCTTTTTCCCGTTCCGCCTTTAGCTCCGCTATCAGAGCGGGGTCGGCGACAGGCGCAACCGGATCGGCCATCGTGTCGCGTATGATCGCGTCAAGCCCTTTGCCCTGTATGGGAAGAGTCGTCATTTAACCTGTTCAGTCGTTTTCGAATTTCAGGATAATCCGGGATACATCTAATTTCCACAATCCCGGTTTTCCCGATTTTAGCATCATCCACGGTGTACATATCCGTCTTCTCCGCATTAAAATGTAGAGCATGAGCAAGGTTAGAGCGCGCGCATACGTTTCGGGAATCGTTCAAGGCGTCTTCTTCCGCGCCACCACTGCGGAGGAGGCGCAACGAATCGGCTATCTGACCGGTTGGGTGCGAAACCTGCCCGACGGCAGAGTCGAAGTCGTGTGCGAAGGATCGAAAGAGAACGTCGAGCGGCTCGTGGCGTGGCTCTGGCATGGCCCCCCATCGGCCCATGTCAGCGACGTGAACGTCACCTGGAGCGACGCCACCGGGGAATATCGGGTATTCAGCGTCGCCCACGGGAGATCGTGAACGGAAAGGGGAATGTAGCGCGGTAGCGCTCGGCGAACGCCATTCATATTCAAGTTCGCCCTGGCAGATGTATAATTCTCCCTATCATGGCCGAGTTAAAACAAGTCACGCCTCCCGGAAATATCCTCATGGGAGCGATCTGCGTTCTATTTGGCGTTTTCCCACTACTGGCCACTTTCGACATCGGCCCTCTTGGCCCTGACGATATCAACGGCCCGGCGTGGCTGGGGTTTGCGAGTGGTGGAGTTTTTATAGCTGGCGGATTGGCCGTCATGCTTGGACAGTCTGCGCCGATTTTGACCGGCCTGTTAGGCCTGCTTGCCATGGCCGGGCTTGCCAGCGTCGGCAACTGGATAGGGTTCGGGGTTGGCGAACGCGCCTGTTCGGGAAGTTTCTCGCTGGGCTGGCTGGGTATCGGCGACCAGTTTTCGGACTTGGCCTGCAGGGTTCCATTCGGCATGGGAGCCATGCTTCTTAACGGTTTTTTACTATTGGCCACCGTTTTACTTTTCCAGAAAGCTCTTGGTGGCCCTCCCAAATTGGCCAGGCTCAAGAGAGCCGCAGAAATCATCGTTGTGCTTTCATTTGCCCCTCTGTTGCTTATAGGCTTCGCCATATTGATAGTAAAGGTGGGTTCCGAAGCGATAATGACGCGAGTGAAGACTGGCGCCTGGCCTCGTAACGAAGAGTTTATCGCCCGCCAGAAAGAGAAGGGTTTACTTAAGCGGTTCAAACGGGATAAGCCAAATCCGTAACCTGCTCCTATGAATGAGGCCTTTGCATAGCACCTTGTTGCTGTCCGAGGTGTTCTTGTACATTTGAAGACGAAGCGAAGGCTCCATTCTTTTTCCTCCCCTTACTAAGGAGAGCTTTGCACAATCCATCACGTTCGCAATATTGTCATTCTGAGCGCTAGCGAAGAATCTGTTTTTATTTGATCCTTCGGTCGCTAACGCTCCCTCAGGATGACAAAATATGGAAATCGCTGACTTATGCAAAATTCTCATCATAAACAGGCGCTTAATAGTTAGGCGTCTGAGAGACGAGAGGACTGTTTTATAGGCGCTAAAACCTTCGCCTGGTTAAACATTAAAACAGGGAATTTCTGATAAATCCATCGTTATCATGCTGTTACCAAAATATTGGAGAGGACATCGTCCTGCGGTATCAGCCTTGCTTATTTCTATTTTACCGAAGGGTCTTTTTTTCCGAAGCGGACGCCCGATTTTATGGTTAAATATGCGGGTTCGACTTTGGGATTTGCTTGCGCCATCTAGTCGGAAGAGACTTGGTTAACCCTGCTCTCCATGCTGGCAAGCCGGTTATAATATGAAACCTATCATGCGGGATAACGGCCATGAAAAAGATTGAAGCGATCATAAAGCCCTTCAAGCTTGAGGAAGTGAAAGAGGCGTTAACGTCATTAGGCGCCCACGGCCTGACGATAACCGAGGTCAAAGGCTTCGGCAGACAGAAAGGCCACACGGAGCTATACAGAGGCGCCGAGTATGTGGTGGACTTCCTTCCCAAGATAAAGGTTGAGGTCGTGCTGGATGCGAGCATGGTGGAAGAGGCTATCGAGAAAATAATCAAGGCCGCGTCCATGGGCAAGATAGGGGACGGCAAGATATTCGTCTCGCCGGTGGAAGAGGTTATACGCATCCGCACCGGTGAACGCGGCGCGGAAGCCATTTGACGCTGTTTATAAAAAGCCGGTGGCCGCTCTTTTGTGTGGAGACGCGGTTTACGGCCATGAATCCATAGTTATATGAGGGGAGAGTTCGCGCGATGACACCGCAAGAGGTTCTGGAATTTGCGAGAAGCCACAAATGCGAGATGTTCGACATCAAGTTCATGGACTTGCCGGGCATCTGGCAACACTGCACCTATCCGATATCGGAGCTGAGCGAGGACACGTTCGTCAACGGGCGCGGATTCGACGGGTCGTCCATCAGGGGTTGGAGGGCGATTCACGCTTCCGACATGTTGATAATACCCGACCCCAGCACGGCGATAATGGACCCCTTCTGCAAATACCCGACCCTCTCGCTGATCGGCGACGTTTACGACCCGATCACCCGCGAGGGATACAACCGCGACCCGCGCAACATCGCCCGCAAAGCCGAGGCGTACCTCAAGTCCACCGGCATCGCCGACACCTGCTATTTCGGGCCGGAAGCGGAGTTTTTCATATTCGACGACGTGCGTTACCAGTCCTCCTGGGGTTCGTCTTTCTATTCCGTTGACTCCGTGGAAGCGGCGTGGAACACCGGCAGGGACGAAAAACCCAACCTCGGTTACAAGCCCCGTTTCAAAGAAGGTTACTTCCCGGTGCCCCCGGTTGACAGCCAGGTTGACATACGCGCCGAGATGGTGATGGTTATGCAGTCGTGCGGCATCGAGATAGAAGCCCAGCACCACGAAGTGGCTACCGCCGGCCAGGCCGAGATCGACATGCGCTTTGCGCCGCTCGTGCAGATGGCCGACAAGCTGATGTTGTTCAAATACGTCATCCGCAACGTCGCCAAACGCAACAACAAGACCGTCACTTTCATGCCCAAGCCGATCTTCGGCGATAACGGTTCTGGAATGCACTGCCACCAGTCGTTGTGGAAAGACGGCAAACCCCTCTTCGCCGGCGACGGCTACGGCGGGCTTTCGCAGATGGCTCTCCACTACATAGGCGGCATACTTAAACACGCCCGGTCGCTTGCGGCCATCGTGGCCCCCACGACCAACTCCTACAAACGGCTCGTGCCGGGCTTCGAAGCCCCGGTGAACCTTGCGTATTCGTCGCGCAACCGCTCGGCGGCGATCCGCATCCCGACCTATTCTTCCAGCCCGAAGGCCAAGAGGATAGAGGTCCGCTTCCCGGATCCGAGCTGTAACGGATATCTGGCGTTCGCCGCGATGATGCTGGCGGGTCTGGACGGCGTGCAGAACAAGATTGATCCCGGCGCGTCGCTGGACAAAGACATCTACGGCCTGTCGCCGGAGGAACTGGCGGAAGTTCCGGCCCTGCCGGGTAGCCTGGAGGAAGCTCTTAACGAGTTGGAGGGCGATCACGACTACCTGCTCAAAGGCGACGTCTTCACGCAGGATCTTATAGACACCTGGATCAGCTACAAGCGTGAGAGGGAGCTTGACGAAATGCGCAAACGCCCCCATCCGTACGAGTTCACGCTGTACTACGACATTTGATCTGATCTGTTCCGCGCCCTCTTTGCCCTCTCACCCCTTGTGGGAGAGGGTGGCCAAAGGCCGGGTGAGGGGTTTAGAATTTTTGTTTGATAACCGCCCGGTGGGAAACCATCGGGCGTTTTTTTAGTCGCCCCTCAAAAACCTCTTTTCCTTTCCCTCCCCTTAGCCCGTATTCCGAAGTTGAGGAGAGATTCTTCGCTATCGCTCAGAATGACAA
>JADGAO010000169.1 GCA_015231995.1 Nitrospinota bacterium
AAAACATGGGAAGAGAACGATGCGGAGACCAAAGAACTGAGGAAATGGAAAGCCGGCAAAGACGCCGCCCCCAAAACCTCGATGGTCGTGAAGCCTGCTCCGACTGCCGAAGAGACAGCCGACGTGATTGCGTTCCTCAAAAAGAACGGCTAATCGCGTAATTCTGGTTTTCAAAACCCGGCGGATTTATCCGCCGGGTTTTTTGTTTTCGCCCATACTCCGCATCGCCCGGATTCTGAAACCGATGTATATTTTGCACCCGCCACTTAATAAACTCACACCGCCCAAGCGAGCCGATGGGTAGAAACACCAACATCTCACAGGGTGGGAAGTGTGTGGCATTTACGCTAATCAAATGCTATCGTTTCCATGACGCGCCTCCAACGATTCACATTAATCCAGGAATATCCAGGAATCGGCAATGAAAAAAATAGCTTTTGACCTGCGCCCTTTGCAGGCGGGGTTCAAGGCTCACAAGGCGCGTGGCATCGGCGTTTACACGCGGAATATAATCGCCCGCCGCCATCTTGCGCCGCCAGGGGTCGAGTTGACCCCGTTCCACGACCCGAGATACGAAAGCGTTGAATCCGCCAGTCACGGCTCCGTTCCCCTGGAGCTTGGCGTTTTGGCCCGCCTGTTTTGCCCGTACCTTAAAGAGTTCATCAACCAGCGGCTTTTCATGCGGCGCTCGCTGGAGCGGTTCGCCCAAAAATCCAAAGCGGACATTCTGTATTTTCCAACGCATCTCGACGTTCCGTCCGGCCTGCGGATTCCATATGCAGTCACCGCGCACGACATGATCCAGTCCGCGCTCAAAGACCGTTTCTACGGGTCGCTCAAAAGCAGGCTTGCCGTGTCGCGCCAGATGGATGTGTTAAAAGGGGCGGCGGTTATTTTCGCCGTGTCGGAGCATACGAAGAAAGACGTCGTTAAACACGCCGGAACCGATCCCGCCAAAATCATCGTGGCCAGCAACGGCGTGGACACCGTTTTCCGGCCAGGCGGCGGACATCTTCCCGACGGTTTGATTCCAGATGGGCGGTTTGTCCTCAACGTCGGCGGGATAGACTGGCGCAAGAACACGCCTCTTCTTCTGCGCTCTTTCGCGGAACTGCGCAGGAAACATCCAGAGTGGCGGCTTGTGGTGACCGGGGAGATAAAAAACGACCCGCTATACCCGGCCTTCAGACGCTTCGTTGGGGAATCGGGGCTTGAGAAGAGCGTCGTAGAAGTAGGATATGTGACATCGGAAACGCTTTCGGCGTTGTACAACCGCGCCGACATTTTTTTCTATCCGAGCCTGTACGAAGGGTTTGGCCTGCCCGTGCTGGAGGCTATGGCGTGCGGCACGCCTGTGATATCCACCGACCGCGCCTCGATCCCGGAGGTCGTTGGAACGGCTGGGGTACTGCTTGATCCCGATAAACCGCAAGATTTCGCCGACGCGCTCATTCGCCTGGCGGAATCGGATGATGAGCGAAAGAGCTTGTCGGAAGCCGGTTTGAAAAGGGCCAGGATGTTTACATGGGACGCTTGCGCGGAAAAAGTTTACAGGGGACTTGCGAATCTGTGACTGGCAGTAACAGCGATCGCCAGAGTTTGTCATTCTGAACGAAGTGTTGTCATTCTGAGGCGAAGCCGAAGAATCTATCTAAAGAATAATTCATTCTATTTTGATCCTTCGGCCGAGGACTCCCTCAGGATGACATGATCGAGAACTCCCTCATTATGAGAAAAATAGAAATCTTTTATTTACGCAAAGCTCTCGTTTCCATTGCTGATTTCATTATGTTAAAGTAAAAATCCGGGGAAAAGAATGAGAGTTGCGCCAAATGGATTACGATAAAAAGCCGCTGATACTGGCCGTGGACGACGAGGAGGACAACCTTGCCCTGCTCAAGGGCCGTCTCAGCCGAAGGGGTTACGACGTTCTTTGCGTCCAATCGGGCGCGGAGGCGCTGAAGTCTTTGGACGATAATCCGCCAGACCTTGTCCTGCTGGACGTGATGATGCCCGGCATGGATGGGTACGAGACCTGCCGGATGATAAAAAATCAGTCCGTAAACGAGTTTCTCCCGGTGATCCTGCTCACCGCCAAAGACGACAAAGAGTCCAAGATAAAAGGCCTGGAGATAGGCGCGGACGATTACGTCACAAAACCTTTCGACCTCGACGAGTTGGTCGCCCGCATCCGGGCCATGCTCCGCATCCGCTCTCTCCAGCAGGCTCTCGCCATCACCCGGCAGGAGGTGCGCAGGCTGGAGACGGAGCTGAAGGGCGCTTACACGTTCGACAATATCGTGGGCGTCTCCGAGGCGATGCGGGAGATTTTCGAGAAGATGCAGGGCGCGGCTCGTATCACAAGCCCCGTCATAATCACCGGCGAGTCCGGCACTGGCAAAGAGCTGACGGCGCGAGGCATCCATTACGCAAGCCAGCTGGCCTCGAAACCTTTCATTACCGTCAACTGCGCCTCACTGCCTAGCGAGTTGATAGAGTCCGAGCTTTTCGGCCATAAAAAGGGCGCGTTCACCGGCGCGGTGGCCTCGTCCCAGGGATTGTTCAAGGCGGCTGACGGCGGGACAATTTTTCTCGACGAAATAGGCGAGCTACCAAAAGAGGCGCAGGCCAAACTCCTGCGCGTTCTGCAGGAAGGAACCGTCCGTCCAGTCGGCGGGATGGAAGAGATCAAGATAAACGTCCGTCTCATCGCCGCCACCAATGTTGATCTGGAAGAGGCCGTGGAGGAGGGCAGGTTCCGCGAAGACTTGTACTACCGCATATCGGTTCTGCAGATAGAAATGCCGCCACTACGCCACCGGAAAGCCGATTTGCCTTTGTTGGCCGCGCATTTCATAAAGAAATTCAACGAGAAGTTCAAGATGGACGTCAAAGGGCTGGACGATTCGGCCATGGAAACCATCGTCAACTACGATTGGCCCGGCAACGTCCGCGAGTTCCAGAACGTCATCGAGCGATGCTACGTTTACGCCGGGATAGAATGGATATCCAGCAAACACCTGAGCATGGGCAAAGCCACCCGCAAAAAGGAGACGTCGCCCGACACAGCCTCCGCGATGGCGGCGCCGCTTACGGAAGATAATTTCCCGACGCTCGAAGAGGCGGAAAAGGCTCATATAGAAAAAGGAATGCAGTTGGCCGACCATAACAAGGCAAAAGCCGCCAAACTGCTGGGCATACATCGCTCACGGTTATACAAGAAGCTGGAGCACTACGGAATAGGGCTTTGAATTGCTGGGGCGGCCCCGCCCGGTCGTTCCGGCGACAAGAATCGCCAAACGAATAAAATTCCGACAATCATAAGCCCTTGCATTATATAATTACACTCGACTTGCAAATGGAAACGCGGCGCGGAGCCGCATGACGTAAGCGCATGGGAGGTTTTACAACGTGTTGATGGGATGTACGGCTCTCACGCGCGCATTAAAGGCGTCACGCGTTTTTATGATAGCCGCGTCGGCGGTTGTCGCCACTGTGGTCATGTCCGCCGCTTTTCACCCCGCCAGCGCCGCCACATGGGGGGAAGTCCACTTCCACGGCTATTTCGATTTCCAGTATCTGCATAACACAAAGCCCGAAGGACCGGACGATCCAAGCTCCCCGCCTATGGACAACGGAACTTTTGATTTCCGCCATTTGACATTGCTTCTTGACGCCAATGTGATGCAGGAGCTTTTAATCCGCGCCAATATAGAATTCGACCATGCGGTGGATACGGAACTGGGATACGGCGGTTTCATCCTTGAATACGGATTCGCCGAGTATATGATCAAGGATTGGCTGAAACTACGCGCTGGCAAGGCTCTCACCCCATACGGTTTTTTTAACGAGATTCACGACGCAAGTCCCGCCTACCTTAGCGTGACCGTGCCGGATTCGATTTACAAGGCCGACAAACGGGGCGGGTTTCTCCTCATTCCCAAATGGATCACCGGGCTTTACGCGCTTGGCAATACAAGTCTTTGTGATGGGTGCGATCTGGATTACACGGTCTTCATCGGCAACGGCGAATCCGTTGGGCACAACGAAGCCCAGTTCGACAGCAACCCGAACAAAGCTGTTGGCGGGCGGGTTCAGCTTTCCCTCGCCGACGAGAAATACCAGACTGGCCTATCCGTCTTTTACGGGGATAAGGCGGTATCGGAGACAAACCTGTCGGAGAACCATTGGGGATATGTCCTGTCGCTGGCGTACAACCTTGCGAATTTCGGTTTGAAGGGCGAATACGGGCAGGCGAAACTCGGCCCCCGCACGGAATACGGCTGGTATATACAACCGTCCTACAGGATAGGCAGATACACTCCCTATTTGAGGGCGCAGTCAAACGACCCTGACGACAGATGGCCCGACGACTATTGGAATACATATCTTGCCGGCGTAAACATCCAGGTCAACAAGCATATGTTCCTGAAGGTCGAGTGGCGCGAAAACATGCGGGGCAAGAACAACAACGACGTACTCAAGCCCGGTAATGAGGATTTCGGCGAGTTCAAGTCCTCCGTCACCATTTACTTCTGACGGGCAATAATGGACATGATAAAACGGTTCGCTAGCGTTAGAGCCCTTCTATTGACGGGCCTGGCGGTAGCCTTGTTTGCGGTTATCGGACAGGCGGACGCATCGTCCAAACGGGAGCTTGTGGTGATAGTCAACAAGGCTAACAGCGTAGGTTCCATATCCAGGGCGGAACTTTCCAGTATCTACCTGGGAAAAAGAAAAACATGGGCGACGGGAGAAACCGTAAAACCATGCGATCTGCAGGAAGCCGGCGTGGATGAGGAGCAGACGGCCATGGGCCAATTCAGCGCAAGGTATATTAACAAGGATTTGTCATCCTTGAAAAACTACTGGATAAAAATGATATTTTCCGGCAAGGGCGACCCGCCGCCGTTATTAAAAAAGGTAGAGGACGTTATTCACTTCGTTTCCGAGGATTCCGGTTCCTTGGGCTATCTTTATTCAGATCAGGTTACGGGCGCAGTGCGGGTGGTTCCCGTTGTGGAATAGCGGGCAGTTGAACCTTGAGCGGGAATTACGAACCGTTCGCTTTTTATTCCGTTTTTTTGTGGATGTCCTTTTTTCTTGTCTGTTGTCCAAACCCCCTCCTTAGCAAGGAGGGGTCGCCGCAAAGCGGCGGGGGAGGTTTAATTTGTCCTTCGGGCGATATTTTGGCGATAATGAGCTATAAAATTGAATTAAACCCCTCGGCGCTACGCGCCACTCCCCCTTGCTAAGGGGGAGGAAAGGAATGAAGCCCCGGATCAATAAGTCCTCTGACGGAAAAAAGTTAGGGCAACAGCCCGGCCTGACCCCGGTAAATCTGAAATTGGGATTGAGCTGTTTTAGATGAGAACCACATCCATCAATACGAGGCTCTGGATAGGGGGCGGGCTTTTTCTCGCCTTTTATCTGCTTATGTGGGGCCTCTCGTACTACATGTCCATCAAAATCGGCTCCTATCTGGATTCTTCGAAGATCGAGATAATGAAGCAGACGGACATACTGCGGCTTGCCCTGGCAGACGTGGAGAAAAACCTCAACGAGGCGGCGCAGACCAAAGAAGAATCGCAGGTGGAAGACGCGGAAAAACGCGCGCTCGATTTCAAAAAGGCCCTTGTGAAAATAAGGGCTTTGGACAAAGACAGGCAGGAGGATTTCGACCTGTTAGAGAAAGAGTTCGACAACTATTACATAAACGCTCATGAAGCGTCGCTTCTTATCATCAGGGAAGGCGAACTGAGCGAATCCGTCATAGGCCGGGCCAAAGCCATGAACCAGAGCCTCCCGCCGCTCAAACGGGACGTCGAGAAGATACTCAACCGGAGCTACGAAACCTTCTCGAACCTTCTGGATAGGTCCACCAAGATGGCCTCTCTTCTGGTCACGCAGAACTTCGTCGTGCTGGTGGCGGTGATGATGCTTTCGTTCATCATTTTCCCGATGATAATCAGGTCCATTATCCTGCCCATAGAAAAGCTTGTTTACGCCACCAACGAAATAGCGCAGGGCAACCTGGACGCTCATGCGGAAGTGGCGCGCATGGACGAGATTGGCGTGCTGGCTATGTCTTTCAACCGGATGGCAAGATCGCTCAAGGACAAAAACACCGCGCTGGAAAAAACCACGAACGAATTAAAGGCGTCGCTGGAACTGCGAAAAGAAATGCAGAAAAAAGTGGTGGACGCAAACAAAGGCCTTGCGGCGGCGAATGCACGGCTGATGGAAGCCGACAGGATGAAATCCGATTTTCTAGCCTCCATGTCCCACGAGCTTCGAACGCCTCTCAACGCCATAATCAACTTCACCGACCAGATTATCGAAGACTGGGAAATGTTGCAAAGCGATAAGGAATGGTCACAGGAGGCCAACGGGATGCTCAAACGGGTGTATAAAAGCTCCAAACACCTGTTGTCGCTTATCAACGACCTTTTGGATCTGGCCAAGATAGAGTCCGGCCACATGACCCTCGATTTGGGCACGGCAAGCATGAGGGATATCGTCTCCGAGAGCATCGCGTCCGTTGCGTCTCTGGCCAAGGTTAAGAATCTGGAGCTGAAATCGTCGATTCCCTCCAACCTTCCGTTTTTCTCGCTCGACGAGCGGCGCATCTATCAGGCGCTGATAAACCTTCTTTCCAACTCCATAAAATTCACGGAAAAAGGACACGTCGAGGTGCGGGTGGAAGCGGACAGCCGGTATCCAGACGGGGCGCTTGTCAAAGTGGTGGACACGGGCATAGGCATACCGGAAAATTATCTGACCATCATCTTCGACCGGTTCCGGCAAGTTGACGGGGGCGATTCAAGGAAACACGCCGGCACAGGCCTGGGGCTTAACCTGGTCAAGGAGTTGGTGGAGCTTCACGGAGGGTGGGTCAAGGTGGAAAGCGAAGTGGGAAAAGGCTCCACTTTCACTTTTTATCTCCCTTTCAACGCTCAAATCTCCCCTAAAAACGCCGAAATCAATTTATTCAAGACGGACGAAATCTGACAGTATCAAAATACCTTGCTTCAATGATAATCCACGCCGAAACTTCTCCCCTTTCCGCCAGGTTGCCGATAAACCAAAATCTTTTTCGCAAAGGTTCCCCCTTTGTTCCAGAAATTGAATAAAAATACAGCCCCTCAACAAGGCATCACCTGTGGATAACCTATGGACAACGATTATCCCCATTCCGTAAATCCAGAAAATCCAAGCGCTTAAAATATGACGCAAGTCATAGGGGCTGAATGCATTGCTCGGTTTTTCAATGCGTTACGATAGCTAATTCAGTCTTGCCGGTATTTATCCGGCATTTCACGTTCTGCAAAAAAAACTTTCCACATTTTTCAGGCTCTATTCCGAAAAGAGCCGTTACGCATATTTTTTTCTTGACGTAACACCGCAGTACATATGGAGCGTTACGGCGGAAAAAATCGAACGTTTAATCGGGGCTGTCTCTAAAATGCTCGGCGTGGGTTTCTTCACCCCGCCGTCCTTGAGGAAGAATAAACTCACATTAAAA
>JADGAO010000016.1 GCA_015231995.1 Nitrospinota bacterium
TTTTCGAAAGCGATCGCGCATTCCTTCTTCATCCCCTGGATAAAGCCGCTAAAACCTACACAATCCCCTTTGAACAGACAAAGCCGGAATACCCAGGGGCTTTCACGGCCAATAAAGAGCTTCCCGTCACGAAAGAAGTGGCTGAAATATTCAAAACCGTCCTTGAGGCTTCCGCGCCAGTGTCAATGAATCTTGTCGAGGGGATAACAGACGAGGCCCAGTTAAAAGAGTTCGACATAAAAACCCAGTTGGTCGTCTCTCTTTATCCAAAGACGGGAAAACCCTGGAAGCTAGGAATGCATCAGTGTTCGCGCGTCCGTGAGTGGACGAAAGAAGAGCGGGAGCTTTTTCACGCGATATCGCTGGTGATATCCGACAAGCTCAGCAATCTTTTGCTTGTAAGAAACCTTGGCGAAAGTGAAGAGCGGCACAGAATACTTTTTAACAACGCCTCTGTCGGCATTGGGATATCCAGCGAGGGCGGAGATATTGTGGATGCCAACGAAACGCTTCTTGAAATGATGGGATATTCCAGGCGAGAGCTCATAGGCATGCGCTTTAACGACATGTTCGCCGTTCAAGAGGACAAAGGCTCTCTTTCCGGGCGGCTCTCCAAAGAAGGCGCGGTTCATGATTTTGAAGCGAAATTAAGGAAAAAAGACGGTTCCGAATTCATTGCCAATCTGACCGTCACCCGATACAACCTTGGCGGTAAACAAGTCACCCAGGCGATGATATTGGACATAACCGAGCGCAAAAAAGCGGAAACGGAGCTACGCGAGAGCGAGGCGTCCATCAGGGCGCTCGTCGAGCATTCCCCGATAGCCATAATTATAGATGTCGGCGTGGAAGCGGACGAAAAGATCATAATGATGAACCAAAAGTTCACGGATATGTTCGGCTACACGATAGCAGACGTTCCCGATGTGCGCCACTGGTGGCCGCTTGCCTATCCAGACGAAAAATATCGGGAAGAACTCAGGATTGAATGGCTGGCGAGGGTCAAAAAGGCCCTCCACAACCACGGCGAAATCAAACCCATGGAAGCCACGGTTGTCTGCAAGGACGGATCAAACCGGTATGTCCGGATTGGGCTTGCCTCTATCGGGAGCATAAATATAGTTACGTTTGAAGACCTCACCGAACGCAAGCGCAATGAAGCGGTAAATGCATCGCGATTGCATCTGTTGCAATTCTCGGCGACTCATACGTTGGATGAATTGCTTGAGGAAACTCTAAATGAAACCGAGAAACTCACCGGTAGCAGTATCGGCTTCTATCATTTCGTTGATGATGATCAAAGCTCCCTGACGCTTCAAGCCTGGTCAACAAGAACGAAGGCGCAATTCTACAAAGCGGAAGGCAAAGGATTACACTATGCCATATCCGAGGCCGGGGTGTGGGTGGATTGTGTGTATCAACATAAACCTGTGATACATAACGATTACGCTTCGCTTCCTTCTCGCAAGGGTATGCCCGAAGGCCATGCCGAAGTGGTTCGTGAACTGGTCGTGCCTGTATATCGCGGGGGAAAAGTAAAAGCGATTCTGGGCGTTGGGAACAGACCCTCCGATTATACGGAACATGATACTGAAATCGTTTCACTCCTTGCTGATCTGGCGTGGGAAATCGCCGAGCGCAAACGGGCCGAGGATGTAAAACAAGAGGCTGTTAACCGTCTCCAAAAAATCGCCAGCCGTGTGCCTGGAGTGGTGTATCAGTTCCGGTTACGCCCGGATGGCGGTTTCTGTTTTCCTTATGCTAGCGACGCTCTGCGCGATATATGCCGGGTTAATCCGGAGGAAGTCCTCGAAGACGCGTCAAAAGCGTTTGCCGCTGTGCACCCGGATGATTTTCCCCCTCTTATGGCCGCAGTGCAGGCGTCGGCGAAAGACCTGACTTTGTGGCAAGAGGAGTTCCGTGTGAAGTTTGACGATGGCGTAGTGCGTCACCTGTTGGGTAACGCTATTCCGGAGCGGGAAGCGGGCGGATCTACGCTCTGGCATGGCGTCATCACCGACATCACCGAACGTAAACTGGCGGAGGAAAAGCTTCGGGAAAGCGGTGAAATTCTGGAAAGAATTTTCGAGACCACCCATGTTCATATTGTTCTGCTTGACTCAAAATTCAACTTCATAAGAGTGAACAAAGCGTACGCGGATGTGTGCGGTTTTCCACCAGATTATTTCATCGGCAAGAACCATTTCGACTTCTATCCAAGCGAAGAGCTGGAATCCAAATTCCGGCGTGTCGTTCAAACGGGGGAGCCATACACCGTTTATTCCAGGCCTTTCGAGTTTCCCGACCAGCCGCAGTTGGGGATTACATATTGGGATTTGGCGGTCTATCCGGTGAAAAAAGCCTCAGGTGAAGTGGAAGGTCTGCTTTTCACTTTGCTGGAAGTCACCGAACGGGTGCGGGCGGAGAAAGCCCTCATCGCCGCTAAAGAGCAGGCCGAACGCGCCAACAAAGCCAAATCCGTGTTTCTCTCCAGCATGAGCCACGAAATCCGCACGCCATTGACCTCCGTTATCGGGTTCTCCCAGCTTCTGGCCACCGACGCCGAACACCCGCTTAGCGAGTTCCAGCGGCAGTTGCTGGGCAAAGTGATGGTTTCAGGCGATCAATTGCTCGAACTGATCAACAGCGCCCTCGACCTTGCCAGGATAGAATCGGGCGACATCGAAGTTTCGATCGAGCCGGTGGATATGAAATCTGTCGCGATGCTGGCCCTTACCAGTTCGGCGCATCTCGCCAGGGAATGCGGCGTCCGGCTAGCTTCCAAAGCTCCTTCGGTTGACTGCTGTGTCATGGCTGACAGCATTCTCTTGAGGCAGGTTCTCACCAATCTTCTTTCGAACGCGATCAAATTTAACAGAAAGGATGGGGAAACGATTCTCTCATGGAGCCCGCTTGGGGAGAATAAGGTGCGAATCTCCGTTTCCGACGAAGGATTCGGCATTTCCGTGGACAAGATCAAAGACCTGTACAAGCCGTTCGACCGGCTAGGGATGGAGGGACAGAAGATAAAAGGTTTTGGCGTCGGATTGGCTATCGTCAAACGTCTGGTCGACTCCATGGGAGGCGTAGTGGGAGTGAAAAGCGAAGTCGGCAAAGGCTCGACTTTTTTTATAGACCTGCCAGCCGGAAAGAATCCATAACAGGTGACAAAACGAATTGGAGAGAAGGGCGGTTTGCGAACCGTTCCTGCTAGCGATAACGCCAGGCGGTCAGAATCCCGATATGAGCCAGAGTGAGAATGCGCCGTCCTTGGGCATGGTGTCCAGCGACGGGCCGTACGATGTGTATTGCGATTTGAGCGTGATTTTGTTGGCGATGTTCAACTCCGCGCCGATTGTCGCGGCGTTCTCAAACGCTTCGGCGTTTCCGGCTGTTCCCTTATAGGTGCGGTACGCGGCGTTCAACCCGAAAGTTTGCCCGCCTATCCGGGCGGAAGCCCCGTACCCGTCGGTGACGCTGTTCAATATCCTTGTCTCGCCTTTAAGCGGAAGCGAGCCGTAAGGAGAACCGGAATTCATGTACATCGCCTTGAGGTTGACGAGCAACCCTCCGAAAGCCCCCTGCGCCTGCGCGTCAAGGCCCACGGAATCGGCTTTCAGAGAAGAGGCGCGCCCGTATAAATTGTTGGACTCCCCCGCCTCCGCCTGGCGCATCATCGTCTCGCCGAACACGCTCATGGCAAGGTTCAACCCGGCGATCGTCGGAGTATATGCGAACTTGAACCAGACCGACTGTTGCGGCTGGCCGATGGATATAGAGTCTTTGAACTGGGTAAACCTTGCGTTAAGAAGGCTAAGGCTTGCGTAAAAAGAGTCTCCCGTCATGTAAGCGGAAATACCCTGGGTCTGTTTAAAATCGGTATTGGCGACCCCCGGCTGGCTGGCAGGCTCCCGCCCGGCCTTGACCAGGTCGCTCCACGTCGGTTGGGTGGAAGGGGATGTGTAAACCGAAACGCCGGACTTGATAGAGCCAGCCCCTTTAGGGAGCAGGCTTGATATATCCGCAGAGTTTTTACCGTTATTCGCCAAAGCGCCCACGTTGGGCTGTGTATGACAAGCGAAACAGGAAATCCCCTGCTGTCTTGCGTAATTGGGCATACTCCACGCCAAAGAGGCGGGAAGAACCGCAACAGAAACCGCAATTGCGAAGAGCCTATGTAGTCTCATGGTTAAAAATGCTACCATTATGACGGCTAAATGTCAATAGGATATAAAAGATTATAAATTCAAAAACCTATAAGCGGGACTTAATGAAGAAAATTAACTATATCAGCCCAAATTCCAAAGTTTGGCGGTCAACCGGCTCCAGATGGGAGAAAAGTCAGGTGCGGTAGTCGGCGTTTATCTTCACGTAG
Organism: Nitrospinota bacterium; assembly: GCA_015231995.1. Lineage (GTDB taxonomy): Bacteria > Nitrospinota_A > UBA7883 > UBA7883 > JACRLM01 > JADGAO01. The sequence goes on from JADGAO010000016.1 coordinate 4,376, forward strand.
TCGTAAGAGAAATCGCAGGTCCAAACCCGCGCCGACGCCTTGCCGACGCCCAGATCAAGCGTTATCTCGACATTCTTTTCCTTCAATTTCGGGGCGGCTGAGGCTTCCCAATCGTCGCTGACCAATGCGCCGCACGAGAAGATCGGGACGCCGCTTATCGAAAGCTTCGCTTTATACGCGTCCACAGCCACGCCGGAATAACCGGCCGCGCATAATATCCTGCCCCAGTTTGCGTCCTGACCGAACAACGCCGTCTTCACCAACGGTGATTTTGCGATGGACATGGCCACCTGTTTGGCGGCCTTTTCGCTGACTGCGCCGGTGACGTTCACCGTGACGAATTTGGTGGCGCCTTCGCCGTCCCTGACGATTTCTTTTGCCAGATACTCGCAGACTTCCGTTGTCTTCTCCAGAAGCAGGGAGTATCTTTTGCCCGACGGTTTTTCGATAACGGGAGCTCCGGAGGCGGCGTTTGCCATGAGGATAAGCATGTCGGACGTGCTGGTGTCGCCATCCACGGTGATGCTGTTGAAAGAGGCGTCGCAGGCGCGTTTCGTAAGGTCCTTGGCAACGGTCTTGGACACCGCCGCGTCAGTAGTGATAAACGCCAGCATGGTGGCCATCGAGGGGCCTATCATGCCCGAACCTTTCGCGCATCCGCCCACGGTTACGCGTCCGCCGCCGATGTCGAATGTGGCGGAAGTCTCCTTAGGCGTAAGGTCTGTGGTCATTATGGCTTCAGCCGCGTCCACTCCCCCCTGCGAGCTCAACCGTGGGAACAGTTCGGCGATTCCCGTTTCTATCTTCTCCACCGGCAAAGGCTGGCCGATGACGCCGGTTGACGCTACGAAAACCTGCCGCTCGCCCACTCCCAGTTTTTCCGCCACGGCGCGGGCCATCCGGCGGGCGTGTTCGTAACCGTCTTTCGTCAACACGTTGGAGTTGCCGGAGTTTACAACGATGGCCCTGGCCTGGGCGGAGCGGAGGCATTCCCGGCTCCATATGACAGGCGCGCCTTTGACGCTGTTCTTGGTGAACGCGCCCCACGCCACCGCAGGCCGGTCGGACATTATTATCGCAAGGTCTTTGGCCCCGGTCTTCTTTACGCCGCAACTCATCCCGCCAGCGGCGAACCCTCTGGCCGCCGTCACGCCGCTTCTTTTGCCCATCGCCATGTTTCCTATTTCAAACCAGTCGTCTGCGAAAGCCCAAGCCGCAGGTTGAAACACTGCACGGCCTGTCCCGACGCGCCTTTGACGAGGTTGTCTATTGTCGAGGTTATTATAATCCGTCCGGCTCTCTCGTCCACGGTAACGCCGATGACGCAAGCGTTCCGTTCGACAACCCATTTCATCTGGGGAAAGGAGGGGATAACGCGGACGAACGGTTTCCCGGAGTAGAACGTCGTATACAAACCGACAGCCTCTTCCGCAGTTACGGGGCGGGCCAAGTCCGCCGTTATCGTGGTGTATATCCCCCGCGTGACCGGAAGAAGATGCGGGATGAACGTGACAGTCACGCTTTCTCCCGCCAGCCGCGAAAGCTCCTGCTCGATTTCCGGCGTGTGTCTGTGTTTCGGGGCGCCGTATGCGTGGAAGTTGCCCTCAAGCTCGGCGAGCATGTATTGAGGCTCCAGCTTTTTCCCTGCGCCGGAAACGCCGGAAACGGAGTTTATCACCACGCTTTTCCGGTTTATCCAGTCCAGCCCGATGACAGGGGCAAGCCCCAATATGGTTGATGTGGGGTAACAACCCGGCGCGGCGATAAGGTCGGCATGAGCTATTTGTTCGGAGTAAAGCTCCGGCAGGCCGTAAACAGCCATGTCCAGATACTCCGGGGCGCTGTGGGTTGCGCCGTACCATTTTTCGTAAACTTCGGCGTCTTTGAGCCGGAAATCGGCTGAAAGGTCTATCACCTTCTTCCCTTTTTCCAGCAGGGTTGGCGCAACGGCCATCGCCTCTTTGTGTGGAAGACAGAGGAAAAAAAGCTCCGCCCGGTCCGCTTGGGAGAGGGGGGCGGGTTCTTCGAATGTTAAAGAAGATACGCCTGCGAGCTTTGGGAAAACCTCTTCAATCCGTTTGCCCTTGTACGTCGAGGACGTGACAAGAGTGACCTTTACGCCAGGGTGAAAAAGGAGGATGTCCAGCAACGCCTGGCCAGTGTAGCCGGAGGCGCCGAAAACGCCAACGTCAACCATGAGCCGACTCCACGAACGGGATACCGTTTATAGAAAGGAAGTCCCCCGTGGACGATGATGTCCACAGGGGTATTTCGCCGACAGCGAAGCGTATTAACGCTTCGAGAACTGGAAACGTCTGCGGGCGCGTTTGCGGCCCGGCTTTTTTCTTTCTTTTTCCCTCGGGTCGCGCGTGAAGAACCCGGCGCGTTTCAAGGGAGCCCTCAAAGCGGGATCGTATTCTTCCAGCGCGCGGGCAAGCCCGTGGCGCACGGCCCCGGCCTGGCCCGAAAGGCCCCCACCGGCGACAGTTGTGAACACGTCCATTTTGCCCAAAAGGCCGGCTACGACGAGCGGCTTCAACGCGCTCAACTCAAGAGTGACGCGCCGGAAGTAATCCAGCGGTTTCATTTTGTTGATTATGAAAGAACCGTCGCCAGGGCCTATCCAGACACGGGCAGTGGCCCTTTTCCTTCTTCCTGTGGCGTAAGACCTGTTATCCGGAGCGATAGCCATTATACGAACTCCAATGGAACTGGGGCCTGCGCCGCGTGCGGGTGTTCCGGCCCGGCGTAGACCTTAAGTTTTTTCAACAAAGCCCTGCTCAGTATATTCTTGGGCAACATGCCCTTTACCGCATCTACTATCAGGTCTTCGGGCTTTTTCGCTATCCTCTCCCGCGCCGTCGCGGAGCGCATATGCCCCCAGAACCCGGTGTGATTATAGTAAATCTTGTTGTCCATCTTGTTGCCTGTAAGGTGGACTTTTCCGGCGTTTACCACGATCACGAACGCGCCCGTGTCGACGTGCGCCGTGAAAGTGGGCCTGTCTTTGCCGCGAAGGGCGTTTGCTATGCGGCAAGCGACCCTGCCGAGCGTCTTGCCTTCCAGGTCAACGATGACCCACCGCGCTTTTTCATTCGGGAAGTCCTCGCCACGGGCCGAGTACGTCCTCATGCTCTTTTTCATTCCTACCACCGCTTAGTCTTAAGTGAAAACATAAATTTTAATCGCCGCCCGCTATGTTGTCAACAGCGAATTTGGATTTATCCTTTATCTTCCATATACGCCGTTATCCTTGCCAAAGCCGTGGAAGGGGAATTACAATTCGTTATCCCAAGGCTCTCGGGAAAACAATTGTTTTCTGGAAGCGCGGAGCAGGCTGTTCAGTTGATTGCCTGATCTGCGGGGACACTATTGCCAGAACCGGAATTTTTATGGGATCGCTCCGTTTATGGATGACCGGCCCGAAAGGCTTGACGTGGAATTGATAGGGTGGAAGCCTGAATATTCGACGGGAAACAGCGAAATTGACCTTCAGCACCAATATTTTTTCCAGTTGATCCTGCGCCTCAACGAAGAGCTTAAAAAGACCAGCGACGCCGATTACCGAAACAGACTGCTTTGGGAGTTGAACAAATATGTCGAATTCCATTTTCAGTCGGAGGAAAACATCTTGCGCAAGACCGCCAATGAGGGGCTTGAGAGCATTGCTATCCTGCACGAATCCTTGATGGCGGAACTGGCCGGAAATATACAGAGCGCAATGATGGGCATGATTTCCCCGGAAGAGATAATAGACTTCCTGGCAAACTGGTTCATCCAACACACAGTGGACGACGATAAGAGGACATTTTTAGGGAATAAAGGATAAAATCCTGGAACATCCGGGTTAAGCCAACTCTTTATTAGACAAAAGGAGCGAATATGTCAGAAGAGATCATGTACACGCTTAAGACTTCCGAAATGCCCAAACAATGGTACAACGTGCTGGCGGACATGCCGAACGTCCCACAGCCCCCGCTCCATCCCGGCACGGGCCAGCCGATCGGCCCGCAAGACCTGGCTCCGCTATTCCCTATGGCTCTCATCGAGCAGGAGGTGAGCGCGGAGCGGTGGATAGACATACCCCAGGAGGTGCTGGACATCTACGCCCTGTGGCGTCCGTCGCCCCTTCACAGGGCCAGAAGGCTGGAAAAGGTCTTGGGCACGCCCGCCAAAATATTCTATAAATACGAAGGCGGCTCTCCGGCAGGAAGCCACAAACCCAATACCGCAGTGGCCCAGGCTTACTACAATAAAAAAGCCGGGATAAAGAAAATCGCCACAGAGACCGGCGCGGGTCAGTGGGGTTCGGCCATGTCGCTGGCCTGCAACATGTTCGGGCTGGAGCTTCTGGTCTACATGGTCAAAGTCAGCTACGAGCAGAAACCGTACCGCCGGTCCATGATCCAGACATGGGGCGGGAAGGTCATCGCAAGCCCGTCGAACACAACCAACGCCGGACGCAAGATACTGGAGAAATACCCCAATTCCACCGGCAGTCTCGGCATAGCCATCTCCGAAGCCGTTGAAGTGGCCGCCACCAACGCCGACACGAACTATGCGCTTGGTAGCGTGCTCAACCATGTGTTATTGCACCAGACCGTCATAGGGCTTGAGGCGCAGAAACAGATGCAGATGGCCGGGGCGTACCCGGATGTTGTCATCGGCTGTTGCGGCGGCGGGTCCAACTTCGGCGGTATCGCCCACCCGTATGTGGCCGACAAGGCGCATGGCAAGAAAGTCCGCATCGTTTCGGTGGAGCCTGCCTCCTGCCCGTCGCTGACCAAGGGGATATACGCCTACGACTTCGGCGACACGGCGCAGTTGACCCCGCTCATTCCGTCGTTCACGCTTGGGCACGACTTCGTGCCGCCGGGCATCCACGCAGGCGGATTGCGCTATCACTCTGTTGCGCCGATAACCAGCCAGCTTTACCTTGACGACGTGATCGAGGCGGCGTCCTACCCGCAGTTGGAGTGTTTCGAGGCGGCGGTGACGTTTGCGCGGTCGGAGGGGATAATCCCCGCGCCCGAATCGTCCCACGCGATACGGCACGCCATAGTCGAGGCCCGCAACGCCAAGGAAGAGGGTAAAGAGAGGGTCATTCTTTTCAACCTCAGCGGGCACGGCCATTTCGACATGGGCGCATACGACAACTACTTCGCCGGCAAACTTATTGACGACAGCATGGACGAAGCCGGTATCGAACGGGCGCTCAAGGCCATCGAGCCGCTTCCCAAACCGAAGGGTTACACCGGAAGGCCCAAGGGAGTTGTGGCGGTTTAGGTGTTTTTGTAGGGGCGCGGCATGCCGCGCCCCTCTTCACCCTCGCCCCACTTGCGGGGAGAGGGTGGACAAACCCAAGCCCCCCTGACAAGGGGGGTGGCCGAAGGCCGGGGGGTTAGCTAAAGAAACCCCCGTTCGCCGCTGGCTCACCGCCCCCTTATCAGGGGGCCTAAGAACGTTTCTTTCTGAAAGGGGCGTCTATTAATGTTCTCCCGCCTCTATCTCGACCTAGCATCCGAAACCCCAATCACCGTCAGGGAAAACGACAAACCGACTCTCGCTCCTCCCGCCAAATCGGGCAGGGTCAACGAGGATGTGGTCAAGGCGATATGGCTCGAACAACCCTGGGGAGCCAATCCCGTCCGCGACGTAAAAGGAAGACGGGTGGAGATTCTGTCTCCCGGTTGGCTTAACGGCGGCGCGGGGCCGGACTTCCGAAACGCTATCTATAAAGTTGACGGCGGGCCGTTGGTCAAAGGCGATGTGGAGATACATGTCCGTTCCTCCGACTGGGCGCGGCATGGGCATCACAAAGACCCTGCGTACGACGCCGTGGGGCTTCATGTAGTGCTTTACAGCGATGCGAAAGGGGTGGAGAAGCTCGCCCGTTCCGCCTTCCCTGCGCTGGAGATAGAGCTTGCTCCAGTCTGTTCCGCCGCCATTGACCGGATAAGAACCCAAACCCCGCTCGACCCGTCTCACGTCAATTTCGCGTTGATAACCGGCAAATGCGCCGCCGTCTTCAAAGAGCTTGGGGAAGATAAAGCGATGACACTGCTCGACGCCGCTGGGGAGGGGAGGTGCGACCTGAAGTCCCGCCGTTACACGGAGGCGATGAAACGCGGCGATGGGGCGCGTGAGCTTTACGCTGGAATCATGGAGTCGCTCGGTTACAGCGCGTTCAAGGCGCAGTTTGCAAGGCTTGCCGCCGCTGTCCCTGTAGAGAGGCTTAAAGAAACGCTCGACGGCGTTCCGTGGCGGAGTAGGCGGATAATGTTGCAGTGCGCCCTTTTTGGAGTGGCCGGGCTTTTGCCGGACGCGTCCATTCTCAAGCTGGAGCCGGAAGACGAGACTGCGGGATACGTGGCCAAACTGCGCGAAGCATGGTCGCACGTCTCTGGAAAATTCGATTTCAAACCGGAAATATCGCCCGGCGAATGGAGATTGGCCGGAACAAGGCCCGCCAATTATCCAATTGGAAGGATCGCCGGGATAGCCTGTTTCCTGTCCGCTCATATTGACGATGACATGGAGACTCTTTTCTTGCGAGCGTTGGACGGGATGGGGGATGGCGGCGGAGGCGGCTCTGCGAAACGCGGGATCGAAAAAGTCGAAACACTTTTCGAAACGCCGCCGGAAGAGTACATGGCGACCCATTACACGATTGGAGGTAAAAAGCTTTCGCGGCCCCGGAGCTTGATCGGGACGGACAGGGTGACGGCGATGATGATTAACGTGATCATCCCATACATGCTGGCGCGTGCGCGGCGCATTAAAAGCGCGGCGGAGGAAGAGACGATACGCCGGATATACCACGCTATCCCTCCCGGCCAGTCCAACTGCGTCGTCGGTTTCATGGCCGACAGGCTCTCCTCCGCATTTTCCAAAAAAGAGCTTATTTGCAAAACGCCTCGCCAGCAGGGGCTTATCCAGATATACGCCGACTATTGCACAGCCAACGGGAAAGGGTGCGAGGATTGCGGGTTCCTGAAATATATCGGGAAGCTGGGATAATCCGCGCGCCGGACGTTACACTCCCATTCATCCCCGTTGACTTAAACCGGTGGTGGAATATACTTTGTGCTTAGGTGGTGAGAGGGCAACCCCTTATTTTTTTCAACCGGGAGGATTTTAAGCCATGGCCGTTAAAGTAGGCATCAACGGGTTCGGCAGGATCGGCAGGAATTTTTTCAGAACCTGCAAGGGCCATTCGGATATACAGATAGTCGCCATAAACGACATTACGGACGCGAAAACCCTCGCCCATCTTCTTAAATACGATTCCACCTTCGGCATATACGACGCTGACGTGAAGGCCGTCGACAACTCTTTGGTCGTGGACGGGGTCACCATCAGGGTCACCGCAGAGAAAGACCCCACAAAGCTTCCGTGGAAAGAGATGGGCGTGAGCGTCGTGGTGGAGTCCACCGGGCATTTCACCAAACGCGCCGACGCGGCCAAACACCTGGAAGCCGGCGCGAAGAAGGTGATAATCTCCGCCCCCGCCAAGGACGAAGACATCACGATAGTGCTCGGCGTCAACGACGGCAAATACGACCCGGCCAAACATCACGTCATATCCAACGCCTCCTGCACCACCAACTGCCTTGCGCCGGTGGCGAAGGTTTTGCTGGAGACCTGCGGGATTGTCAACGGCCTGATGACCACCATCCACAGCTACACCAACGACCAGCGCATACTCGACCTGCCGCACAGCGACCTTCGCAGGGCGCGCGCGGCGGCCCTTTCGATGATCCCGACGACCACCGGCGCGGCCAAGGCCGTCTCGCTGGTTCTGCCGCAGTTAAAAGGCAAGCTCGACGGGCTGGCCATCCGCGTGCCAACTCCCAACGTCTCGCTTGTAGACCTGACATGCGTGGCGGAGAGGGAAACTTCGGCGGAGAAAATAAACGCCGCCGTCAAAGCCGCTTCCGAGGGGCCGCTCAAGGGGATACTCGAATATTGCGACCTCCCGCTCGTCTCCAGGGATTTCAACGGCAATCCGGCTTCCTCCATCTTCGATTCCGACCTCACCCGCGTCATCGAGGGGAAGACCGTGAAGGTGATGGCCTGGTACGACAACGAATGGGGTTATTCGTGCAGGGTGCGCGACCTGATAAAGCTCATGGTCTCCAAGGGTATCTGACGCGAGGGAATTACGGATGGGCGGGCCTCGTTTACGGGGCCGCCCGGACTTAAATGGGGGGCGTTCGATGGACAAGCTTGCGATTGACGAAATCGAACTTAAAGGAAAGCGCGTATTCATACGGGTGGACTTCAACGTCCCGCTCGAAAACGGCAGGGTTACGGACGAAACCCGGATAAGAGAGGCCGTCCCGACCATAAAATACGCGGCGGAAAAAGGGGCGAAGGTCATCGTCGCCTCTCATCTTGGCAGGCCCAAGGGCGTTACGCCGGAGTTCACGCTTAAACAGGTCATCGAGGTTTTTAGCAGGCTGTTGGGCAAACCCGTGGCTTTCGCGGAAGACTGCGTGGGGGAGAAGGCAGAATCCGCCGTTTCCGCGCTGAAAGACGGAGAGGTACTGCTGTTGGAAAACGTCCGCTTCCACAAGGAAGAGGAGAAGAACGACGAAGAGTTTTCCAAAAAGCTGGCGCGGCTCGCCGACGTTTATGTGAACGACGCTTTCGGCACGGCCCATCGCGCACATGGTTCCACGGAAGGGATAACTAAATTCGTAAAACCCGCCGTAGCCGGGTTCCTGATGAAAAAAGAGATCGAGTATTTCAACAAATCCATGACCCGGCCCGACCATCCGCTGGCCGTGGTGTTGGGCGGGGCGAAGGCGTCCACAAAGCTTGCGGTAATCGAGCATCTGCTCGACAAATGCGACATCATGGTAATCGGCGGCGGAATGGCTTTCACGTTTCTGAAGGCGCAGGGGCTTGAGGTGGGCAAAAACATTCTCGAAGCCGACATGGTGGAGAAGGTGGCCGGGATACTGGCCAAAGCAAAACAAAAAGGGGTAAAACTTTACCTGCCGGTGGATTTCGTGGTGGCGGAAAAAATCGAAGACGGCATACCCGTCGAGCTTGTCACAAGCCAGAGCCTTCCGCCGGACAAGGTGGCCCCGGACATAGGCCCGGCCACGATAGCCCTGTTCAACCTCGCGCTCAAACCGGCCAAGACGATCATCTGGAACGGGCCGATGGGTGTGTTCGAGAAAAAGACATTCGCCGCCGGGACGATGGCGATGGCCCGCTATATCGCAGGCTCCGGCGCTTTGACGGTGGTTGGCGGGGGGGATTCGGTGACGGCTGTCGAAGAGGCCGGGTTGACGGCGAAAATGAGTTTCATATCGACGGGCGGCGGGGCGTTCCTGGAGCTTTTGGAGGGGAAGACCCTGCCTGGCCTTGCGGCGCTGACTGACAGGGGATGAGCCGATCTTGCTTAGTTGATATTACCGCCATGCTAAAATGAGTTAGCGTTGAAGATAGAGCGGCTGATCTGGATTGAAGAAATCGTTGAGAAACTACGATGGAAACACCGGGTTGATCAAGATGAAGTACGGGAGACGCTGGCCAACCGCCCTCGCTTCAGATTTGTCGAAAAAGGGCATCGTGACGGCGAGAATATATATTCAGCGTTGGGAAGAACATATGAAGGCAGGCGCCTTATCATCTTTTTCGTTTATAAAAAAGAAGGCGAAGCGTTGATTTTATCCGCCAGGGATATGACGGAATCCGAGAGAAAGAGATATGAGAAGAAGTAAAAGTTCCATATCTAAAGCGGCGTCCTATAAAGAAATGGGCGATTTTTGGGATACGCATGACCTGTCGGATTATTGGGACAAAACCGTGGAAGCTGCGTTTGACGTGGATGTTAAATCCGAAACGGTTTTTTGCGCTGTTGATATGAAGTTGGCCGGGCAGGTTGAGGCGGTAGCCCACAAGCGTGGTGTTTCCGCAGATACTCTTATAAACCTGTGGATACAGGAGAAGCTTCAGGAGCGGAAAGCCTGACAGAGGCGTTAAGCAAGTGATAACATTGCGCTCGGCGGGGCGTTCCTGGAGCTTTTGGAGGGGAAGACCCTGCCTGGCCTTGCGGCGCTGACGGACAGGGGATGAGTGGACTTTGTCCCTCTTAGCAAGGAGACTCTTGCATAATCAAACGATTTTCATGTTTTGTCATCCTGAGGGAGTCCTCGACTGAAGGATCAAAGTAGAATTGAATATTCTATTTGGTAGATTCTTCGCGTTGCTCAGAATGACAATATTGTGAACGCGATGGATTATGCAAAGCTCTCATTGCCAAGAGGGGGTAAAATGATGGCGCGGCAAACGGCGCCTGCAATAATAAGAGGCATATATCATGGCTAGACGATTTTTCGTGGCAGGGAACTGGAAGATGAACAACACCATCGAACAGTCCGTAAACCTTGTCAACTCCCTCCAGAAGGAAATGAGGGACATGCACAAGGTGGACATAATGGTGGCTCCGCCGTTCACGGCGATAAAATCCGTTTACGACGCGCTCTCCAGCTCCTCCATACAGGTCGGCGCGCAGGACGTGTTCTGGGAAGAAAGCGGCGCCTACACGGGCGAGGTCTCCCCGATGATGCTCAAGGACGCCGGATGCAAATGGGCGATCATCGGCCATTCGGAGCGGCGCCAGTATTTCGGCGAAACGGACGATACTGTCAACCGCAAAATGAAAGCCGCGCTGGCCGCTGGCCTCAAGGCGATAGTCTGCGTGGGCGAAACTCTGGAAGAGCGCGACGCCGGCAAAGCGTTCGACGTTCTTGACCGGCAGGTGGCCGGGGCGCTGGCCGGGCTGGGCAAAGAGGATATGGATAAGATCGTTATCGCTTACGAGCCTGTGTGGGCTATCGGGACCGGGCGCAACGCCACCCCGCAACAGGCCGACGAGGCCCACGCGAAAATCCGCGCCAGGGTTGGGGAGCTTTTCGGGAGCAAAACGCCAGAGACCATGCGCGTGCTTTACGGCGGGTCAATGAAACCGGCCAACGCGCTGGAGCTTTTGAAATGCGAGAACGTGGACGGCGGGCTGATCGGCGGGGCGAGCCTTAAGACGGCGGAATTTGCGGCCATCATCCGCGCCGCAATCGAGGCGTCGTAGCTTTAGGTGAATTTTCCTCTTTACTTTCGTTGGCTGATTTGGATAGACTAAAAGGCTTATTAGAAGGGTAGCTTTGTTTTAAATATGCTTACCGCGTTTCTCGTAGCAGTTCATTTGACAGTGGCGTTGGCCCTTATCGTAATAGTTCTCCTTCAACAGGGGAAGGGCGCCTCGATGGGAGCCGGGTTCGGAGGGTCGAGCCAGACCATATTCGGTTCGCGCGGTCCGGCCACGGCGTTGGCCAAAATCACGACCGGGGCCGCCATCATTTTCATGCTCACGTCAATAACTCTTTCGACGATGTCAAACAGCGCGAAAGACTCCACCATTATGCCTATATCCGGCGAGCCGGCCAAATTGCCGACCACTTTGCCGGCGAAGGAAGCGCAGTCCCCTGACGGGCCTGCCAAAGAAGCTAACAAGGTTCCCGTGGGAACATCCCACGAATCGGGAGGCCCCCTGGAAAAGTCCGAAGGGCCGAAACCCGAGGCGGCTGGGCCAGTTGACACGGCAAAACCATTGGAAAAAACGGGAGGATAACATAGTGAAGAAGGGTTTAGTGACAATGGCCGTTTTGGCCTCATTCGCTCTGGTCGCATGCACACAGCCAGAGGCTCCGAAAGTTCCTGCTCCGGCCGCCGCTCCGGCGCCTGCTCCGGCCCCGGCTCCTGCTCCGGCTCCTGAAGCCGCCCCTGCTCCTGCTGGCGACGCCGCCGCTCCGGCTCCTGAAGCCGCTGCGCCTGCTGGTGACGCCGCCGCTCCTGCTGGCGCTACCGGCGCCACTGGCGCTACCGGAGCCGCTGGCGCGCCTGGCGCTACTGGCGCTACTGGCGCTACTGGCGCCCCTGGCGCCGCTGGTCCTGCTGGCGCCACTGGCGCTACCGGAGCCGCTGGCGCCCCGGCCGCTCCTGCTCACAAATAACGTTGCTTTTGAAAATGGCGCTCAGAAATCAAATTCTGGGCGCCATTTTTATTTCCGCCTTTCTCGTTTCATGCTCCGGCTCCGAATCTCAAAAAACGAAGGATCAGGGCAAAGATTCCAACAAATCCGCCCAGGCTAATGTCGCGCCCAAACCGGAAGATTTCGGCGACGTGTTCATAGACTCCTCCATAGGGGACGCTTCCAATCTCATTCCGTACCTGGCGTCGGACTCGGCTTCCGCCGCCGTAACGGACATGGTTTTCGGCCAGCTTCTGACTCTGGACAAGGATCAGAACCTGACGCCGGAATTGGCGGAGAGCTGGGATGTCTCCCCCGACCAGAAAAGCATCACATTCCACCTCAAAAAGAACGTCAAATGGCATGACGGGGTTCCATGGACCGCTCATGACGTGAAATACCAGTTCGACATGATGATCCATCCAGACCTGCCATCCGGTTACAAGGAGGACTTCCTTCAGGCCGAGAAGGCGGAGGTTGTGGACGACTACACTTTCCGAATCACATTCAAGGAGCCTTATGCCCCGGCGTTGGTCCGCATGGCCGGGCTTGGCGGATTGCCCCGGCATTTGCTCAAAGGGGTCAAGCCGGCCGACATCGTAAAGTCGCCTCTTGCGCGGAAGCCTGTCGGCAACGGCGCGTGGAAATTCGCCGAGTGGAAGGGGCAGACGCATATCACGCTCGAGTCCAACCCCGATCATTTCAACGGCAGGCCGTTGATCGCAAAGTCTATCACAAGGATAATACCCGACCCGGCCACGCAGTTTCTGGAGTTGAAGTCCGGCGGGGTGGACATGATGGGGCTACAGCCGCTCCAATATCTCAAGCAGACCGACTCGGCTTTTTTCAAAGATAACTACCAGAAGTATAAATATCTGGCCAGCGCCTACACTTATCTGGGCTACAACCTCAAGCGGCCCATCTTCCAGGACAAGCGCGTGCGGCAGGCCATCTGCTACGCCATAGACAAAAAAGAGCTGATTGACGGCGTGCTGATGGGGCTTGGGCTGGAGGCGACCGGCCCGTACAAACCGGGAACATGGGCGCACAACCCGGACGTGAAGGGATGTTCGTACAACCCTACCAGGGCGATGGAGCTTCTTCGGGAAGCGGGATGGGTCAACCTCGGCCCGGAGGGGATGTTGCTCAAGGACGGCAAGCCGTTGCAGTTCGAGATAATCACAAACCACGGCAACCCACTGCGGGCGAAAACTGCGGAGATAATCCAGCAGAGGCTCAAGTTCGTCGGCGTGGGGGTTAAAATACGGGTCGTCGAGTGGTCGTCGTTTATAAACAATTTCATCAACAAGCGCGATTTCGACGCCTGCATACTAGGCTGGACTATCGGGATAGACCCCGACCAGTACTCGATATGGCATTCGTCCAAGACCGGCGAGCACGAGCTTAACTTCGTCTCATACGACAACAAGGAAGTGGACCAGATTATGGAGTCCGCCCGCAAGACGTTCGACCAGGAAGCGAGGAAGAAACTGTATTACAGGTTCCAGCAGATACTGGCCGACGACCAGCCTTACACGTTCCTTTACGCGCCGGAGGCCCTGCCCATAGTCGCCAAACGGATACGCGGCATAGAGCCGGGAGCGGCTGGGATTTCCTACAACTTCAACAAGTGGTGGGTTGCCAAGGCCGATCACAAACGTCCGGCGATGACCCAGTAACCTTTCCGGTCAGTCAAGCGACGGGGTGGAGCCGTATCTGCCGGTTGGGCCTGTATCCCCGAAGCTCACGGCTTTTTCTTCCGCCCATTCCATCGCGCCCATCACCGGCAGGGCGAACAGCGCGTTGACGGCGGCGCACGAGACAACAGTGGCGACGATGGATGGAAACGCGGCGTGGCCTGTGAAAACCTGCGACAGCTTGGCGTAGGCCATAGTGTCAACGGCGGTGGCCACGGCGGTGAAAAGCGCCCTGGATGTGATAGAGTCGCTGACAAGGTCGTCCCGCAATTTGCCCACGCCAAACCCGATGAGGCTTTTGGAGAAAGTGTTGGCCCCCAGAACCCCGTAGGAGAGCATGTCCTCCGCCAACCCGGTCACAAGGCCCAGCTTCACGCCTCCCATTTTCCCAAGCCTCAACCCGCCGAATACAAGCAGGATCAACGCAAGGTCTGGCCAGGGAACCGCGCCCCGCGTAAAGTGGAAAGAAGTCGTCTGCGCGACAAACGCGAACGTCAGGGCGGCGGCGTAAACGGCCAGCCTCACTTTGCAGACGCCTCTTGCTGGATTTCTATCGGCTGGGTTTTGAGAATGATCGCCTCCTCCAGGCGGCCAAAATCCTCCGCCGGCCTCAACTTGGCCGAAAGGAAAAGGCTTCCGCTGATCGGTTTGACGTCTTCGAGCGCCCCGACCATAAGCCCTTTCGGGAATATCCCGCCCAATCCCGATGAAATGACGATATCCCCGTTTTTGGCCTGGGCGTTGAATCCGAGGTATTTGACTTCGAGCGTGGGCGCGTTTGCGCCGACGACCAGAAGGCTTTCGCGCGTTTCCTGCGCGATGCCGTCAATGGCGGAGCGGACGTCCGTTATCAGCAGAGCCTTGGAGGACGACAACCCGGCGCTCACTATCCTGCCGACGACGCCCCGATGCGTGACCACCGGCATATTTGCGGCTATGCCGTGGTTTGTCCCCTTGTTGAGGATAAGCAGTTTGGCCCGGTCCGTAGGGTCCCTGCCGATGACCCGCGCCGCCTCGAAGGGCGTGTTATCCAGCGACGGGAACTCAAGCAGGCTGTCGAGCCTTTGGTAAGCTTTCAGCCGCTCCACAAGGAGCATGTTCTCGAAAGCCAGCTTGTCTGACAGTTTTCTTAACCGCGAGTTTTCGTCTTTGATGTCCACAAGGTAGACGTATCTGTCCCATACCCTGTAAACGGAAGTCACCATCCATTCCACCGCTTCCTGGAATGGCGAGAGGAGCGTGAGGGCGGCGTTCTCGGCCAACGAAACGGATTGCCGTTTGCGAAGGTTGGAGCCGAGCAGGGTCATGGAGATTACAAACAGGACGGCCAGGATTATCACGTCCTGCCGCCGCTTGAAAAAATCGTTCACGCCGTTAGACCGTTTTTCATGGCCATGACGATGAATATCCGCTCCATGAGAGGCGTTTTCACAAGGCGAGCCATCCGCCCTCCGGCGGAGCTAAATGGATACCTTCCTTAGCAAACTCATATCCTCCAACGCTTTTCCAGCGCCGATAGCGACCGCAGAGAGGGCGTCCTCCGCCACTATGATCGGCAAACCCGTCTCCTCGCGCAGGAGCAGGTCCAGCCCCTGCAAAAGCGAGCCTCCGCCAGCGAGTACGATCCCCTTGTCAACGATGTCCGACGCAAGCTCCGGCGGGGTGCGTTCGAGGGCTATCCTCACCGTTTCCACGATAGTCGCCACAGGCTCGGCCAAAGCTTCGCGTATCTCCGCGTCGTTGATCACGAGGGTTTTCGGAATCCCGGCCATGAGGTCGCGGCCCTTTATCTCCATCGTCTGCGGCTTTTCGAGTGCGAAGGCCGATCCGATGGTCATCTTTATCTCTTCGGCCGTCCGCTCGCCGATAAGCAGGTTGTACTTCCTCTTGATGAAGCTCGATATCGCTTCGTCCATCTCGTCGCCGGCCACGCGCACGGAACGCGAATAGACGATGCCCGAAAGCGATATGACGGCCACTTCCGTAGTGCCGCCGCCGATGTCGAGGATCATGTTGCCGGACGCTTCGGCTATCGGCAATCCGACGCCTATGGCCGCCGCCATCGGCTCTTCGATAAGGAACACCTCTCTTGCGCCAGCGGACAGGGCCGCGTCGCGCACGGCGCGTTTTTCCACCTGGGTTATGCCGGAAGGAACGCCGATGACTATCCGTGGGCGAACCATGGAGCGCCTGTTGTGCGCCTTCTGGATGAAATAGCGGATCATCGCCTCGCACACTTCGAAATTTGCGATAACGCCGTCGCGCAAAGGCCGCGTGGCTACGATGTTGCCGGGAGTCCTGCCCAGCATCTTCTTGGCTTCCCCGCCGACGGCCAGCACCTGCTTGGTTTCCGCATGGACAGCCACGACGGAAGGTTCGCGCAAAACGATGCCATGCCCTTTTTTAATGACGATAGTGTTTGCGGTGCCAAGGTCCATGGCAAGGTCGGATGAGAACATGCCCCAGAAGGAATCGAAAAACATCAGGTCTCCTTTGTCAAAACCTCGCCGCACAGGGGCGGCGTGGCTCAATTATTATCCTTTTTCCGCAATGTATGGGCTGACGGCGGCGAACCCTGCGCCAGCCATCGCCTCTTCAAACGGAACGCCACATAACATTATCATCAAGGGATTGGCTTTACAATCGCCTAAAACTGCTTATGCGGGGTCGAAACGAGTCATAACTACGCGATTATAACATCAAAAAAAGGTGTGTGTGGACGTATCAGGTTGTGAACAAAGGCGGTGTTTTACTCGTTTTCAAGCAAATTAAGTCAACTCCAATTGTAAAACAAACAAGATGATAATGAAAAATTAACGATTTAATGCTATATCAACAAGAAGCTGTTAGTAAAGAATCATTATGCGTACAAATCCACGGCTAAAGCAATCCGGCGAACTCTTCCGGGGTCAAACCCGCTTGCCTGATAATGCCTCGGAGCGTGCCCTTGGCCACCACGCGGTGGTCGGGAACTGTAAGCCGCCTGAAGGGGGATTTTCGTGGCGAAGGATGATATGGCTTCCGGTTTGATGATCTTTATGATAACCCACTTTAGCAAGAGCTCGAACAGCCTCCCTGCCGGAAACGACAGGAAGCCTGCTCAACCAGGAATCTCCACCATTTCTTCCTGAATAGAAGGAGGTATCGGTTCATCGTGCTTTAAAAGACTCTCGATATATCCGGCGATGGCGTCTTTGATATTTACCAGAGCTTCTTGCCGTGTGGTTCCCTGGCTTATGCAACCGGGCAGAGTCGGGCATTCGGCTACAAACACCCCGTCCTCGTCTTGTTCAATCAATACGCGGTACCGCATGTTGGCGTCCTTTGTATATCATGGTTTGATTTTATCATAATCGTTCCATATACAATGTCATCAGCTCTTACGGGCAACCCACCCATGCCCCGGCAACAGGCAATGCTGAGGAAGGGGGGCCGGCGACCAGGCAGGAGTTCCCAGCGCTCACCTGGAAAGAGTAAAAGACGCCGGTCGTGCAACTGAAAGAAATCAGCCCGTTCATGGGATATCCGCCCTGATTGCCACTGCCCGTAAGCGGAGCGCCCGAAGCCGAACTTGACTCCTGCCAGTCAACGTTGTACACAACGATCCCGTCCGCCAACTCGCCAGCAGACCCGCCGGGATACTGATAGCCTACGTTGATGGTTCCGGGCGTTCCGGGAATGACACTCGTGATGACGGGAGCCAGCGGCGTCGGGTAACCGCAACCCACGTTTAACGTCATCGTGGAGTAGACATAGTTCCCCTGCTGATCATTTACGGTCAACGTGATGTCGTATTGGCCCATGTCGGGAATCGTGAAATCGGCGGCCTCCCCCTGGATAT
Source organism: Nitrospinota bacterium (assembly GCA_015231995.1). Lineage (GTDB taxonomy): Bacteria > Nitrospinota_A > UBA7883 > UBA7883 > JACRLM01 > JADGAO01. The sequence goes on from JADGAO010000016.1 coordinate 21,958, forward strand.
CCACAACTCCCGATTGAGGGGTAACGATCGTCCATAAGTAGTCGAGGATATCGCCCGGGTCGTCGTCAGTGACGTACGCGTCAAACCTTACCGTATCCCCCACTTTCGGGGCGGTGTCGGAAACGAACATGTCTCTTATGTATGGAGGGGTTCCCTGCACATAGATGGTCTGCTCCGCCTGCGCTATGCCGCCATGCCCGTCGTCCACGGTAAGGAAGATCGTGAATTCTCCGCCACCCGAAGGCATGTTCTCCGTGAAAGACGGGCCTTCAAACGATATGGAGCCGTTTGGCCCGTACCCGTACCATGAGTAGGTCAGCGTGTCGTCCGGGTCGGCGTCTTCGGCGTATCCGGTCACAGTAAGGGATTCGCCCGGCATGGGATAGTAGTTGGAAATGTCTATGGCGGTTATGATGGGAGGAGCGTTCACCTCCAGTTCTATCTCCAGCACGGGTGGCATGTACGGGGAAACCGTAAGAGTCTCCGTTCCCGTGAACGTTTCGCCGAGTTCCGTCTCCACCAGCACGTCGAAATAGCGCTCGCCGAATGTGAGCGTAAGGTCAACCGTCAAAGTGTCCAGGGGGACGTCGGCGTATATTGGCTCCATATCGTCGCCGGTGACAGTAAGGGTGACGCGGGTGACGTAAATCGGGGTGTCCATACGGACGGGCGACGAAGGGCGCATAAGCTTGCGCGTGACCTGATCGTAGCGATAGCCGTTGGGCCATTTGAGGTTGAGCTTTGTCCCTGACGGGTTCGCGGAGCCTTTTTCCTTGTCGAGGGACATTCCGCATCCGGCGGCGCCGATAAGGATAAACGCTACGAGCGCCAGGCGCGCTATAAAACGTGTGTTCATTTTCCCCTTCGATAGTCCGAGCTTGATTATAACACGTGGAGCTGTTGGTAGGAATGGGATGCAAGGGTATTGCAAATAATCCAAGCCAATCCAGCCTCCAGGTGATATCATTCGCCGGACTTTCGCATATCGGCATGAATGAAAAAAATTGACGTAACTCCCTACATACGGGTTTTCACCAGCAGGAAAATCGCGTCGGTCGCGTTTTTCGGTTTCTCTTCGGGTCTGCCGCTTGCCTTGACCGGCGGGTCTTTGCAGGCGTGGATGACGGTCTCCGGCGTGGACTTGCGCGTAATCGGGGTCTTCGCGCTGGTGGGCCTGCCCTACACGCTCAAATTCCTGTGGGCTCCCTTAATGGACAGGTTCGTTCCTCCATGGCTGGGACGGCGCAGGGGATGGATCGTTTGCGCCCAACTTGCTTTGTCGGCGATCCTTGCGCTGATGGGGATGACCGATCCTGCGTCGGCCCCGGCGTGGCTTGCGGTTTTGGCTCTGTCCGCCGCGTTCGCCTCCGCGTCGCAGGACATCGTGATAGACGCCTACCGCACCGACATCCTGGGGGAAAAGGAGCGCGGCGCGGGCGTGGCCGTGTTCGTTACCGGGTACAGGATCGCCATGATAGTCTCCGGGGCGATGGCGTTGATACTGGCCGACCAGATCGGATGGGAGCGGGTTTACCTGCTGATGGCCGGGTTGATGGCGATCTCGGCCCTGGTCACGTTTGTGTCGCAGGAGCCGGACGGAGGTGTGATCACTGCGCCCGGTTCATTGCGGGAAGCCATCGAAGGGCCGTTGAAAGACTATTTCACCCGCAACCACGCCATCGCCATTCTTTTACTCATCATCCTCTACAAACTCGGCGACGCATACGCGGGGAGCCTTTCCACCGCGTTTCTCATCCGGGGCGTCGGGTTTTCGCAAACGGAAGTCGGCGCCATCAACAAAGGGTTCGGCCTCGCCGCCACAATCGGCGGAGCATTGGCCGGGGGAGCGTTGATGGCGAAGGTTTCGCTGTACCGGTCGCTGATGGGTTTTGGCGTCCTGCAGGCCGTCTCCAACCTTTCGTTCACGGCGTTGGCGGTTTGGGGGAAAAGTTATCCGCTGTTGTTTATGTCTGTGGGGTTTGAGAACATAAGCGGGGGGATGGGATCGGCGGCGTTCGTGTCGCTGTTGATGGCTCTTTGCGACAGGCGTTTTTCCGCGACGCAATACGCCATCCTCTCGTCATTGTCCGCTTTGGGCAGGACGTTTGTCGCGCCCACGTCCGGCTTTCTGGTGGAAGCCGTCGGCTGGCCCGCGTTTTTCGTCATCACTGCGGTGACAGCCCTGCCGGGCCTTTTCCTGCTACGCTGGCTACGTCCGGCGGTGGACGGGTTGAAACCGCGTAACTGAAAATTGGAGTGTTATGAAGCGTAAGGTTGTCGTTATAGGAGCGGGCGGGAATATCGGCCTCTGGGTCGCGTTGGGTCTGGCTAAAACATATGAAGTCGTTCCTGTGGTTCATGATTACATCCCTCCTCAACTTTCCGGCTCCGCGATTAAGCTTGATATAACGAAGGCTGGCGACGTCGAAAAACTGATCGCCGCCACCCGGCCCCGCGCTGTTATCAACCTTGCGGCGATGGCGGACCCTGAAACGTGCGAGAAAAACCCGGCGCTGTCGCGCAGAACCAACATCGAAGGCGC
>JADGAO010000170.1:0-3012 GCA_015231995.1 Nitrospinota bacterium
TTGTCCGCCAGAAACAGGGCGCATCTGGCCACTTCGGCAGGCGTTCCGAACCGTTTCATGGGAACTTGTCCCATGTAGCTCTTCTTCAAGTCCGGCGTAAGGTCGGCGATAAAATCGGTGTCTATGAAACCGGGCGAGATGCAGTTGACGGTGATGTTTCTTCCAGCGACTTCTTTGGAGAGCGATTTGGTCAACCCGACCTGGCCCGCTTTGCTGGCGGCGTAGTTGGCCTGGCCCGCAAAGCCGTAATCGCCGCATGGACTGGTGATGTTGATGATCCGTCCGTATCGTTTTTTCATCATCGTCCGCACAGCGAATTTGGACATGTTGAACGTTCCGGTGAGGTTGATGTCTATCACGGCGTTCCAGTTCTCCTCCGTCATCATGCCCACGACGGAATCACGCCTGATCCCGGCGTTGTTGACGAGGATATCGAGCCTGTCGCGTTTTTTTTCAAACTCGCTGAAAAACGCCTCAACAGCCGTATGGTCGGCCACGTTCAACCGGACGGTTTCCAACTTGTCACCGAAACTCGCACAGGCCTCCTTGAACTTCGCCGCCTCCGCGTCGTTGTCGCCGTAAACCGCCACGACCGAAGCCCCCGTCTCCAGAAACGCAAGCGAGATGGCCCCGCCTATCCCCCTTGTTCCGCCGGTGACGATAGCCACCTGTCCGTCCAGATCGCCCATCTATACCCCCAGATACTTATCAACTTCGTTAGCGACTATCACCCCATAGTTGGCCGCGCCCAGCCAGCCGGACATGATTATCGCCACGGAGCCGGTATGGAACAGCCCCGGTGCCTCTTTCGGAAGGTTCTGGCTTATCTCCAACCCTTCGAATTTAGTTCCGAACGACGACCCCTTAACGTGCAGGGTGTACCGTTTGAACGTCCGTGGCGTTGCGACCTCCAGATGGTCTATCTTCGCCCTCGCGCCGGGAATATATTTTTCCAGCGCGTTTAGAGTGTCTTCGGCCAGCCTGGCCTTTTCGGCCTTGTACTGCTCAGGCGTCAGACCGTCCCAGTCTTCATACCGGGCGTTGGAGGAGGCCACTATCGTGTACCGTTCCGGGCCGCCCGGCCGCATGTCGGGATAATACACCGAGAACGTCCTGCTGGTCACGTTTTTGGAGAGCATCAACTCCGCGTCGAACTTGGGCGCCGTGGAGGTGAACAAAAGGTCGCCGATGAAGTCTATCTTTTCACCCGGTTTGATTCCCATGTAAACCTGACAGGAGCTGTTGTTGACCCGCACGGCCTCCGTCTTGGCCCGGAACTCCGGCGACACCGCCCCGTTGTCGAGCATATCCAGCACGGTGGTTTTGAGGTTTGCGTTGGAGACCACGGAGCGGGCGCGTATCGTTTTGCCGCCGGCGTGAACCCCGACCGCCTTCCCGCCGTCCACGATGATTTTATCAACCAGCACGCCAACACGCACATCCACGCCGTTGGCGCCAAGTTCCTTGTCCATCAGGGATATGAAAAGGTCTGTCCCGCCACGGAACGTGAAAACCCCCTGGCTCATGAAGTTGGAGAAGACTATGCCGTAGCTGATGGCCGGATCGTCGAGCGTGGAGCCGTTGGCGTATGTTATCGGCTCCATCAACAGCCGCCAGATGTCGTCGCGGTCCGGGAAGAATTCCTGAAAAAGCTCCCGCGTGGTTTTCGCCTGATCGTCGAAGAAATTCATCTCGCGCGTGACGGTGAAAAACCGCTCGACGGTTTCGCGTGTCGCCCCGAACTTGTCGGTGAGAAGCCGGATGAAATCCTCGCGGTCGTATGTGGTCTCCAGCTGGAACTGGGGGTTGTCGAACCGGATGCCTTTCAACTGCACTATCCTGTCGGAGATGTCCCTGCTCCAGTATTTACGAAGCGTCTTGGTCATCCCGACGGGAAACCCGTGCAGGGCCACGTCGAATATGTGTTTTTTGCGTTTGAACCAGGTGGCAAGACCGCCAAGCTGTGTGTGCTGTTCGAGCAGAAGCACGGACCGCCCCATTTTCGCAAGCCGGTTGGCGCAGGTCAGGCCGCCAAGCCCGCCGCCGATAACGACGCAGTCGTAACTCTCTTTCAAATCCTTCAAGCCGCGTACAGCCATATTCAATCCTTATGAGTCAGGCGGAGGTTTGCCACGGTTATACCGCTCAGCATCGCCCCGACAATGCCAAGAAAACCCTGATCCGTTCCGATGATGTACAACCCGGTCACCGGCGTCTCTCCTGTTTTCATCTTGTCCGGCGCGCCGTAAACCGCGCCGTTAATGTGTCCTGTGTACCTCTTAATGGTCTTGGGCGTGAAAACATCCCGGAAAACCACGTTGCGCGAAAAATCAGGCGTCACCCAATTCGTGGCTTTCAGGGCCTTCGCGCTCCATTCGATTTTCGACTTCAGATACTCCCGAGGATTCTCGATTCCCATCCAGTATCCGTAATCGGCGATGCTGGTCAGGCGAGCCATTGGCGAGCCTTCAACCCCATTCTCCCCGAAATTCCCCGGAAAGCATATCACGCCGCTCCGCAAATCCAGCGGTTCGTCCGGCTTTTTATAGCTGAAAGTCGAAGCGTTGTTGAAAAAGATTATCGAGGCCTCTTCGCCAAGCTCCCGCGCAGGCCGGTCAAGGACATATACAGCCTCCATGAAGGATAAGCGGCCCGGCCCGGTTTTAACATCGCCCGGACTGGCCTCTGGACATAGCGCCACCGTCTCCCATAACCCCGCCGAGGAGAAAACCCGGCCGCATTCGATAGTCTCGTCCATATCGGTGACGACAGCTTGAACGGCTCCGTTCCCGGCCACAATTTGCCTGACGCCAGTCTCTAACCGTAGCTCGCCTCCGTGTTTCGCGTAAGTCTCCATCAACAGGCCCAGGACGGTTTTCATCCCCCCCGACGGTCTGGCGAATCCCTCGAAAAAGAGGCTTTTGAACATCACCACAAACTGCCCGAAATCCATGTCCTCTTCCCGAGAGCCGCCGTAGAAAAGAAGGGGACACATGATCATTTCGGCCAGAA
>JADGAO010000170.1:3112-7475 GCA_015231995.1 Nitrospinota bacterium
TCTTCCCGAGAGCCGCCGTAGAAAAGAAGGGGACACATGATCATTTCGGCCAGAAGCGGATCGGTGATGATAGATGAAATGGTTTCCCTGCCGCTTGCGTGTTTGGCTGTGAGGTTAAGCTCGTCGTATTCCCCGACGAGTTTGGCGAGTCTTGCGAAATTATCTTTCTGCGCCGGGAAAGCCCTCGCCACTTCACTTTGGAAATGGCCGAACTCGTTTGTGAACGAAAGAGAGGCGTCGGGGAAGACTATCTTGCTGTGGCCCTGTGGAACCAGCCCGAAGTCCGCCAGGCGTATTCTCAACTGGCGGGCAAGCTTGAGTAGCGGGGCGGAAGGGGGGCCGGAAATGTTGTAATTGGTCATGGCGTGGAGGCCCACGTCCATGTAATGCCCACCGGCATGGTAGTAGGAGTTAAGCCCCCCAGTCCTGTCGTGACGCTCCAGTATCAGCGTTTTGCCGCCGTAGCGCGCCATGCGGATTCCGGCGGCCAGCCCGGAAAGACCGGCCCCGATGATTATGTTGTCGTAACGCAAAACCCGTTTGAAAACCGTAGGCGGGCGCTCTCAATGCCCTTGTTCCTACAGCCTCTCCATTTTCGGCAGGAGGTAGCCGACGGAACTGTCCATCGTGGCCAGGTTCGGATAATCCTTCTCCGGCACTTCGATGCTGTATCGTTTCCGAAGTTCCATCACGATGTCCAGGAAATCCATGGAGTCCAGGTTTATCTGCTCGCGGAACGTCTTGTCAGGCGCAAGGCTATCCAAATCCTCGTCGGGAAGGATGTCCTGTATTATCTCAAGTATTGCTTGTCTGATACCATCTGCGGTCATCTGCCTATTCCCTCACCCTGCTGAAAAAAACACGAACAGTTATTATGGCTCAACCCGGTTCAATTTACAAATCGTTTAACGATAAGAGCTGAATTTACTCCCAACATTCCGAATGAATTATTGAGGATAACGTCCACTTTTTCCACCTTTTTGGGGAATCCGATCACCAGATTGTCAATCTGGCATTCCGGGTCGAGGTTGTCTATATTAATCGTCGGGTGGATCAGGCCGTCGTCGAACGAAGGCAGGTTGCCGGCCAACTCCAGCGCGCCCGCCGCGCCCATGGCGTGGCCTATGTAACTCTTGGTGTTGTTGACTCCCGCCGCCTTGTGGCCTCCGAAAACCTCCTGGATCGCCATGCACTCATATTGGTCGCCCTGGTTGGTGCCAGTGCCATGGGAGCTAACTATATCTATGTCGTCCGGGGTCATCTTCGCCCGTTCGATCGCAAGCTTCATGCACTCCGCCTGCCGCTGGGGATTGGGAAGCACGAAGTCCGTCGCGTCGGAGTTGTAGGCGTATCCGGCTATCTCGCCGTATATTTTGGCGCCGCGCCGCAAAGCGTCGTCAAGCCGTTCCAGCGTGTAAAGGCACCCACCTTCGGCAACGACGATGCCGTTCCTGTCTTTGTCGAATGGCCTGCTGGCCTTCGTCGGGTCGTCATGGGTTGCAAGCGCTCCCTGCGCCTTGAAGCTTGCGAATATGCCGAAGGTGTGGATACTCTCCGAAACGCCGCCAGCGATGGCGACATCCACCTCGCCGAGCCGTAGCATCTGCGTCCCGTAGATAATCCCCAGGTTTCCCGCCGCACATGCCGCCCCAAGACAAAGATGCGGCCCCGTGATGTTCATGTTCAGTGTCACTTCACCGGCGGGGTTGTTGGCGACAGTCCGGGGATTGTGATGGTGTGTCCAGAACCTGATGTCGTTGTTGTACTTGCCGAGGTTGTAAACCTCGTTTTCCGTCTCCACGTTGCCGTGTTCGGTTATCCCGATAAAAACCCCCATGCGGTCTCTTCGGGCGTTTGCGATGTCCATTCCGGCGTCTTTTATCGCTTCGTTAGCGCAATAGATGGAAATGGAACCAGCTCTCGTCCCACGGCGGGCGGCCTTTTTTGTTTGATAGCGGTACTGGTCGAAATGGCAGACCCCGGCTGGAACCTGGGGCATGTATCGTGTTTCGAACCACTCCACGCCGGACCTGCCAGCCAACAGCGATTCCCGGAACTGTGAGAGGTTGTCCCCATTCGGGGCGGCCAAACCCACTCCAGTGATTACAACTCTTGCCAAATCAACCATTATTCAACAACCAGAGAAAAAACCAGACTGGATAAAACCCTGTCTGTTATGGATAACAAAAGCGTCCGATGGATTCAAAAGGATATATTCTATGCGAGCCAGTCCCGAACGCAAGCTTTTTAGAAATAAGAGGCTCTTATTTCTGTGTCAGGTGGCCGCGCTTTTCCTGCAGTTCACGTCCCTGTTTCCTTTTCCCATATACATAAACACCGGCCAGCGCGGCTAATGCGCTGATGATAACACCTAGGCCGGTCGCGTCTTTGCCGTTAAGGATTATCCACGTGCCAGACAAAATGCCGGACAAACCGATGGTTATGGCGCAGAGCATTCCCAAATAGGCCAACCGCGAATCTGTATAGATGACGACTTTTTCAAGTTCCATACGATGATTTCCCTGCTGTTCCCACCTGCTGATTATTCTTTCCGCTGATCCCGGCAGAATTTCATCATAATGAGCAAGGGTTTCTGGTGAAGGAATGGGGCCAATGTTGATTCTAGAATGATGAAGCCTTAGGCCATTAGAGCCGAATGCGCTTTGATCTAGCGCATTATGCTTCTTTTTCTTTTTGCCCACACATTCCGGCTATTGAACGGTTTTGGAAAGGGCGGATTTTTCGGCGTACTCTTTCAACGCGTGGCGCAAATCGTCACCAATGGTTTTAAAATCATTGTAAATCGCCAGAGAGTCGGCCTCTTCGGGCGTAGCGCTGACGTTGTAGGTATTGAAGGTGGCTCCTATGTCCAGCGCCCTAGCAAACCCTGAAACGAAACCTGTTGATGCAAAAAGGTAATCGGTCATTGAGCCTTTATCTATCGTATATAGCCAATAAGATGATAGAAAATTTGACTGTGATTGTCAAATTCAAGGAAAACTCGAAAAAATTCGCTGTTCACTTTCCCGTCTTGAGTGGCTGACATTTACGCTCTATTGCTTTGCGAGAAAGGGATGGATATTCAGATTTTCCTGTCCACAACGTAATCGGCGATGGCCCGCATCGTGTCCAGGTGGGAAGACGGCTCAAAACAGGCGGAGATGGCGGATTTGGCCTCTTCGACGCGCCATCTGGCCTGTTCCATAGCATATGAGATCGTGTCGTACTTCTTGAGCGTCATGATCACCGCGCCGAGTTTGGCCTCGCGTCCAGTATCCGATTCCATAGCCGACTTTATGTCGCCAGCTTCCGATTCGTCCGCCATCGCAAGGGCGCGGATGAGAGGCAGAGTCACCCTCCCTTCTTCCAGATCAGCCCCCAGGGGTTTGCCCCAGCCACGAGCGTCTCCCACGAAATCGAGCGCGTCGTCCACCAGCTGGAACGCTATACCTATATTGCGCCCATATTGCGCCAACGCCTCTTCCTTCTCTTTGGACGCGCCGCCGAGTATTGCCCCAAGCCTGCAACACGCCTCGATAAGCGCGCCGGTCTTGCGATAGATGGTGTCCGTATAGATATCTTCGGTGATAGTCAGGTTAAGGGTGTTCACCAACTGCAAAACTTCCCCCTCCGCAAGGCGGCGGGTGGCCTCGGACATGGCGTTGATCACGCGGATGTCGCCGTCCTGGCTCATCAGCACGAACGATTTGGCGAAAAGGAAATCCCCCACCAGCACCGACGCGCAGTTGCCGAACTTTATGTTGGCCGATTCCATGCCGCGTCGTTGATCCGCGTCGTCCACGACATCGTCATGAAGCAAGGTTGCGGCGTGGATGAATTCGGCCACGACGGACAGTGTTATGTGGCGTGAGGCCCCGGTGTAGCCGCAGAGCCTTGACGCGACCGTCAGCAGGATAGGGCGTATGCGTTTGCCACCGCTACCGGCCAGATACTCGCTTACTTGCGGGATAAGCGCCACGTCGGACTGAAAGTGCTTGAGGATGTCCTTTTCCACCCTTTCCATGTCCGGCGCATACGGAGCCACAGCCTCTTTATATTTAAGGCTGATATCCACGCTCGCTTTAGTATCCTGAACGCTTGACAATATCCCACTCCGGCTGGATTTGATGCGCTGAAAACAAATGGTGTTTCGACCGGTTTCAGTATGATGGAGAGTGTCTTGGGGTGTCAAGGAGTTTGGATATACTATGTTGTAGATATGAGGGCATGGGGGGGGCGGGAAGGATGAAGGATATTGTTCAAATCAGGGGCCAGCTTTCGGCTGGGAAATTTGAATTCAGCAGACATGCCTTCCGCCGGGCTGTGGAGCGGAACATAAGCGAGGATGAAATACGCAAAGCGG
>JADGAO010000171.1:0-3019 GCA_015231995.1 Nitrospinota bacterium
ATGACAAGCAAGCAGTTGTCATTCTGAGCGATAGCGAAGAATCTCTCCTCAACTTTGGAATCCGGGATAAGAACCGCGAAATTTCGGAATCTGGGATTTATCTATCCTGGGTCAAAAGCACAACATATTGCCTGTATACAAATTAATGTAAGACACTGCTGACTTATGGGAATTTTGCAAAACACCCCACGCTTCCTGTAAGTACGCAAAAAAGGGTGATGACGCGAACAAGCCTGAGAATCACGACCGCGAGCGCCTTCCCGACTTAGTAATCCCCCGAATCTCCGGCTAAGCGCCGTTCTCTTTGAAATCCCAGCTCTTGATGCTCGCGCAGGTGTTTTCACCTGCGCGTCCGGCAATGCTAAAACACCAGGAACGGCGGGGTGAAAAACACCCAGCCGAGCGACTTGGTTGAGCGTTAGCCAGAGATTAGGGAATGCCGTGTCCGGGCTTGACCCCGGATTGGAAAAAGTATATACATTACATATATACTTCTTTCTGGAGCCTCTCCTGTGAAAACGGCGAAGTTATTCAAATCGGGCGGGAGCCAGGCTGTTCGTCTTCCCAAAGAGTTCAGGATGAATGGCGAATGGGTGTTCGTGAAACGGGATAAGGCCACTATAGTTCTCACTCCGAAAAAGGCGGCGTGGGATTCGCTTGTCTTGAGCCTCAAGAAGTTCACCCCGGACTTCATGGAAGAAAGAACCCAGCCCCCCGTTCAACGCCGCAAGGCATTGTAGCCGGATACGAGGCGGCCAGCCGTGCGTTTCATGCTTGATACCGACACATGCATTTCCCTGATACGGAAAAGTCCCGCGTCCGTGTTAAAAAAGCTCACCTCGCTCACACCCGGCGACGCGGGTATTTCAGTTATAACGTTGGCAGAGCTTGAGTACGGTGTCGCCAAAAGCTCCAAGCAGAATATAAACTCAGAGGCTTTGAGCGAATTTTGCGCCCCGCTTGAAATAGCCGAATTCGGCGATAAGGCGGCGCGGTTTTATGGCAAAGTCCGCGCAACGCTGGAACGGGACGGCACACCCATCGGCTCTATGGATATGATGATCGGATCCCATGCATTAAGCTTGGGCGTTACGCTTGTCACCCACAACACGCGTGAGTTTTCGAGAATAGATGGCTTAAAACTAACCGACTGGGCTGAAAGCCAGCCCAATCGGCGCAAATAACTATCCGGCTATCTTCTTGCACTCGGCAAGGCATTTGGCGCAGGAATCCGCGCACTCCTTGCACGTCATATGTTTTTTCTCGTGTTTCCTGCACTCGTCCTCGCAATCCTTGCAGAACGCCATCGCCGCTTTCGCAAGCCCGGGCAGGTTTTTCGAGTCAAGCGCGGCGGCGGTTACCAGAGCGTCGCAAACGGCTATAGTCTCCAACACGTTTTTCGCGCAAGCGGCCAACGTGGTATCGCCGGCGGCGAAAGAGGAAAGGCAATGGTTGATGCAAAGAGAGCCTTTTTTGGAACAGTCGTCTGCGGCGTCTATCAACGCCTGGTTTTTGTGCGCCCCCATCGCGGCATGGCCAGCGTGAGGATCGGCTTTCGCTTCCTTGGCTTTCTCGGAGGCGGAGGCGGCGCCGGTTCCCGCGACAAGCGCCATGGCGCCGAGGCTTGTGAGCATGTCTCTTCTGTTCATATTTCGTCTCCCTTTATATTTAAGCGATCACGTCAATTAGCTTTGTCGTGCATGGTGACCAGATCTATTATCTCAAACCTCTTCTGCCCTTTCGGGGTGGATACGACCACCTCGTCGCCGTCTTTCCTGCCGACTATCGCTTTGCCGATAGGGGAAGCCAGCGAAATGCGTCCGTTATCCGGATCGACCTCTTCCGGGAAAACAAATGTATAGGTCACTTCATCCCCAGTGGAGACGTCCGAGAGTTTGACCATCGAACCTAAACCAACCCTGTCCGTCGGGATGGAATTAAGGTTTATGGAGAGTATCTCGCTGATGCGTTTCTGGAGATGCCCGATACGCGCTTCCACAAAAACCTTGCGCTGTTTGGCCGCGTCGTACTCCGAGTTCTCGGACAGGTCGCCGTAATCGGCGGCTCTCTTAAGCTCTTTGGGAATGTCCACGCGCAGTTCGTGGTTGAGCTTCTCAAGCTCTGTCTCAAGCTTCCTGACTATCTCAAGCTTCATATGATATAATTCGATCCTAGGTGAAATATGTGTCTGATTATACATCATCGCGCTCTCGGATACGTCTTCCGTTTTTCCCTTGCCCTTTTTACCGCCGTTTTCCTTCTTGCCCCATCAGCCACGCAGGCCCAGGATCGCAGTAGCGCTTCCGCTGGCGGAATCGTGGAGATCATCGACATTCTTAAAAAAGAGATAGCGCGGGACGAGGAGGTGACCTCCTCGAGCATGAACATGACCCGTCTGCGCCAGACCAGGGAAAAACTGGCTGGAGACTTGGGCCGAAAGGGTAAAGCGCTCTCCGCTCTCAAGGCGGTCAAACACCCGGCCATCGAATCGGCCATTCAAGTGGTCGAGGAAACATACATCGCGGAAACGACGATCATCGCCGACACCCGCATAAACGAAGCCGTGCAGATACGGGCGACTAGGGCGTTAAGGGAAAACCTGCCTAAAAAGAAACAGGCCCTGGCCGATCTTGAGAACTGGCTTGGGACAAAGCCTCACTGACGTATCCCGGATTTTGAGACCATCGTCTCTATCTCCACAATCCCAGGGCGCAGAAGCGCCAACGTGAGAAACGAGACGGCGTAAAACAGGGCGCCCGCATTCATGAACTGCGTCACAAACGCCAATATGAACCCGTAAAGCGAAACGGAAAGTCCCAGCGTCCACCGTATCACGCACAGGCTGAAATAAAGCGGCGTCAAAGCTATTGCCACCCTGTCGGTTTCCGTTAACAGACCGCCTTCGGAGCTTTGCGCGTTCACCAGTTCCGGGGGGGCCACCTCAAGGCGTTTTTTGATCAAGCCCTCGCTTTTGAACAACACGCTGAACAGGACTATCCCGCCGATTTCCGACAACGCC
>JADGAO010000171.1:3117-7411 GCA_015231995.1 Nitrospinota bacterium
CGCGGTCACGGCTATGATAGCTATGGCCGCTCCAAGCATGACGACCCAGATGATGGAGAGGTTCCTTAACGAGCCTTCCATCGTTTTTCTGCCGGTTGTGGAAATCATGAAATAGCCTCGTTCAAAGAAGGTTTGAGTAATCCCCGATTCCTAAGTTTAGCGAGATTCTTCGCATTGCCCAGAATGACAACCGCTTGTTTCTCATTCTGAACGAAGTGAAGAATCTATCCCAAAAAATATTTTATTCTACATTGATCCTTCGGTCGCAGAGCCTCCCTCAGGATGACAAAAACATTGTTATTCTGAACGAAGCGTAGCTACGTCACGAATCTCGACGAAAAATAAATGGATCAGCCACTCAAACGCTTCAAACTTCGGAATCTGGCTTAATTATACTTTGAAGCGGCGATGAAAAAATGGGAAAAGAAACCATTGAATCAAGGTCAAAACAAACTCCCCTGCCCTCCCCCTTCCCTCTCCGCCGCTTTCAACAAATCCTCAAACTCCTTCTCCCCAATAATCTTCACGCCAACCTCCCGCGCCTTCTCCGCCTTCGAGCCTGCGTCCGCGCCTTCGACAACGTAATCGGTCTTCTTGCTGACAGAGCTTGTCACGCGCCCGCCAAGCGTTTCTATCCTGTCCTTGGCTTCGGTCCGGGTCATGCCGGATAGCGTTCCGGTCAACACGAATTGTTTGCCCGCAAACGGTTGCGCTTCACCGGCGCGTTTGAGGCCTTTCATGTTCACTCCGGCTTTTTCCAGCTTATCCACCAGACGCAAATTGGCCGACTGCCCAAAAAACAGTTTCACGCTCTCCGCGACGGATGGGCCGATTTCGTGAATCTTCGTCAACTCTGTGGGCGTGGCTTTCATCAACTCGCGCAGGTCGCCATAGTTTTGCGCCAGCAATTTTGCGGCCCGCGCCCCCACATAACGGATACCCATCGCGAAAACCAGCCTGTCCAGGCTCTGCGCCTTGCTTTTTTCAATGGCATCGATGACGTTTGACGCGGATTTTTCCGCCATGCGGTCAAGCCTGAGCAGGTCATCCTTTTTCAATCCATAAAGGTCGCCAGCATCGGCCACAAGCCCAGCGCCCAGCAACTGTTCTATAATCGCAGGGCCGACGTGCTCGATATCCATCGCGCCACGGGACGCGAAATGGCGTAACCGTTCCATTACCTGCGCCGGGCAGGACGATCCCGCGCATCGCGCCGCAACTTCGCCTTCCGCCCGATAAACAGCCGACCCGCATACGGGGCAACTCTCCGGCATATGGAATATTTTTTCATCGCCGGTGCGTTTAGACTCCACAACCTTGACGACCTTGGGTATCACCTCGCCCCCTTTTTCCACGAAAACGTAGTCGCCGATTCGGATGTCTTTACGTCGTATCTCGTCCTCGTTATGGAGCGTGGCGCGGGAAACCGTGCTACCGGATATCTCCACAGGCTCCAATATCGCCACAGGCGTAAGCGCCCCCGTCCGGCCCACCTGAACTTCGATGTCCAAAATCTTCGTGGTGGCCTGTTGCGCCGGATATTTGTAGGCCAACGCCCATCGGGGAAATTTGGAAGTCGCCCCAAGCTCCTCCTGCAGGCGATACGAATCAACCTTTATAACCACGCCGTCTATCTCGAAAGGCAGTGTGTCGCGCCGTTTCCCGAAATCGGCGATGACATCCTTCACAGCATCCAGCCCGGGGCATAACGTAACCTGCGAGACATTGAATCCAAGCTCGCGTAGCAGGTTCATCGCAACGTGATGGGAATCCGCGACCTTGGCAGGTCTCCCGTCTTCGGCGGTGGGAACAAGGGAATATACGAGCATGTCCAGATTACGCGACGCCGTAACTTTCGAGTCAAGCTGGCGCAATGAACCGGCGGCGCAGTTGCGGGGATTGGCGAACGCAGGCAAGCCTTCGGCCTCGCGATGGGCGTTGACGCGCTCGAAAGCGTCCCGGCCCATGTAGACCTCCCCGCGCGCCTCGAATCGGGCAAGCCCTTTGGGTGCGCTTACCCTCAACGGGATGGAACGGACCGTCCGCAGGTTTGCGGTCACGTCTTCGCCGGTCACGCCATCGCCCCGCGTGGCTCCACGGGTGAAAATGCCGTTTTCGTAGATGAGCGACACGCCAAGCCCGTCTATCTTCGGCTCCACCGTATATTGGAAACTTTCGCCGCCAAGGTTTTTCACCACGCGCCCATGAAACTCCTCAAGCTCCCCGAAGCTGTATGCGTTGCCAAGCGACAGCATGGGCGCGTTCGGGTTATGCGGTACGGGCGCAAGCTCTTTGGCCGGTTCGCCGCCCACGCGCCGGGTCGGGGAATCGGGCGTTATGAGATCGGGGTGTTTGGATTCAAGCTCGGAAAGCTCCCGCATAAGACGGTCGAATTCGGAATCGGAGATTTCCGGGTTGTTCTCGACGTAGTAGAGCCGTTCGTGACGGCGGATATCCTCGCGGAGCTTTTCGATATTTTTTGCGATGTCGTGCGCCACGAAAAACCTCGTGGGTTAAGCGGTTAATTTTCCAGCCGGACAAAGCCGATGAACGGCAGGATGCTTTCGACCTGTTCTCTTGTAAGGGCGTTGTCCTCGGCGAATTCGAACTGCGAGACCGTCACGTTTTGATAATGCCCGTTCCAGCATTGAAGCGCGCTGATCCTGTTTCCCTCCCAGTCAATCGTCTGGGTGAAGAAGACAGGCCCGTCGCACTTGCCGCACCGGCCGTACAGAAGGTCGTATCTCAACGTCCTCATCGCGCCTTCCAAATTCACAACATAAAAAAACAGGCCCAGCCGGGCCGCTAACCCAATTATATATCGAACGGGGAAATTCTCAACTATTCAGGCTGGCGAGCGCGTCAGTTGCAACGCCTCCGAAGAGCGCATGCATTGCGCATAGAACGAGCAACTCGCGTTTTTATTGAAAAATCAGATGGAATGTCGGAGAATCAGGAAGTAGGGATGGAATTGTTCTTGGATAACCGGCGATTCAGAAAATTGGACTGTCGGTGTATCTTTCCTTTAATTAACGTGGTGGCTCAATGTCCGTTGAACCGCAGAAGAAAGAGACGATCCTCATCGTTGACGACAATGAGGATAATATTTTCCTGCTGTCGCACATCATTTCGCAAAGCGGCTACGAAATCATAAAAGCGTCCGGGGGCAATGAGGCCCTCCAGATAATGAGCGCGAACAGCTCTTCGATAGACCTCGTTTTGCTCGACATCATGATGCCCGACATTGACGGGTTGGCCGTCACGAAAATCCTCAAGGAATCCCCCCGCACGAAGCTGATACCCATCCTGCTCATCACAGCCTCCACCCGGGGAGATAAAAGCGGGGACGTGGCCCGAGGGCTGGACATGGGGGCCGAGGATTACATGACAAAGCCCGTTGACAAGGTGGAGATACTGGCCCGGGTAAGGTCGCTTTTGCGGACGAAGCGCCTGCAGGACGACCTGCTGGTGAAGACGAAGCAGTTGGAGGAAATTAACGACCGGCTGGAATTGATGGCAGAGGAGCGGGCTATCGAAATAATGCTGACGAGGGACGCCGCCATCTTCGGCATGGCCAAACTGGCCGAAAGCAGGGACCCGGAAACTGGGGCGCATCTCGAACGCATCCGCAATTACACCCGGACTCTGGCCGCCGAGCTTGGCGCCAACCCGAAATACTCGAATGTGATAGACGACGAGTTCGTCCTGATGATCTACCAGTCCAGCCCTCTGCACGACATCGGCAAGGTCGGGATAACCGATAGCGTATTGTTGAAACCCGGCAGGCTTGAGCCGGA
This sequence comes from Nitrospinota bacterium, assembly GCA_015231995.1. Classification (GTDB taxonomy): domain Bacteria; phylum Nitrospinota_A; class UBA7883; order UBA7883; family JACRLM01; genus JADGAO01. The sequence goes on from JADGAO010000171.1 coordinate 6,915, forward strand.
CGAATTCGAGCTTATGAAACAACACGCCCAGATCGGAGGGGACGCGCTCGCCGCCACGCAACGATGGGACATGACGGAGCAGAATTTCCTGTCGATGGGAAGAGAGATCGCCTACTACCATCACGAAAGATGGGACGGCAACGGCTATCCCAAGGGCCTCAAAGGGGAGCAAATCCCTTTGGCGGCGCGGATAATGGCATTGGCGGACGTGTACGACGCCCTTGCTAGCAAAAGGGTTTACAAAGAGCCGATGAGCCATGAGGAAGCCAGCCGGATAATACAGAATGAGTCGGGCAAACAGTTCGACCCGGATATCGTAGATGCGTTTCTCAAGGTGGAGCATAAGTTCCGGGAGATTCATCAGGCGCACCTCGAAGAGGTGGAGTGATCCGGCGCGTCCTGTCTCGCGCTTTTCCGCCAATCCGCATTGAACTGGCCACGACGCAACTCGCAGACGCAGACTGATGCCAAAAGAAATCACACACTGGATCATCGCA
>JADGAO010000172.1 GCA_015231995.1 Nitrospinota bacterium
GAAAAACAAAGCAATCAGGAGCCAAAGCGTTTTCAACTTCGGAATCCGGGATAAATTAGGGCAGACACATAGGTCTGCCCCTACGCAAAACCACCTATGTTTCGCGTTAGGCGGGAGCTAACCCCTCCGGCGCGAGTACGCGCCACCTCCCCCTTATCAGGGGAGCTGAAAAATCGGGAAAAAACGCCGGGGTAAAGAAGAGCGCCGGCGAGCAAAAGACCGTGGCCGGCGGCCACGGGGAAGCAAAAGGTATAGCCACGGGAGAAGCAGGAGGAACCGGGGGAATCGAAAAAGACGGCGGCCACGGGGGGGGGGCCGCCCCTACTTTTTTATCATCGTCTCGGATAGTTTGGTGGCGACGTCGGGTGGAAGCGCGGCGATGATGCGGGCGGCTTTGCCCTCTTTCATGCCGGATATCACACGAATGGCAATGCCCGGGTCCATCTGGCGGATCAGGGCGGCGGCGCTCTCCGGCGGCATGGATGAATATGTCTTCGCCAGTTTGGCTACTGCCGCGTCGTCAAGGTCGGATCTCTGCTTGACCAAATCTTCAATCCGGGACTGCGTCACTTTAAGCTCGTTTAGCTGTTTATCCAAGTCTGCCTGCATGGCGGCGATGCGTTCTTCTTTCTGCTTTAACTCTTCGTCTTTCCTGTCGAGGGCTTTCTGCCTTTTTTCGACCTCGCGCATCAGCTCAAGTTCCAGCCCGCCTTTATCTATATTGCCTTTATTGCCTTTGGGTTTTTCTTTGGCTGTGGAGTCGGACGCAAGTTTTTCGCCTTTGCCGCCGGTTTCGCCTTTGGCTGTGGGCGCGCCTGGCTCCGCCGCGTGAACCTGTTCCGACTCTGGAGCGTCGAACAAAACGCCCCATCCCAGATAGCCCATCGCCGCCGTCGTCATCAAAGCGACAGCCGCCACGGCCACGAAAATCGTCCTTTTTCTTCCTGGGGTCATTCCGATTTCCTCCCCGAAAACCGCATAAGAGTCATTTCGTCGGCCTGTATCCTCTCTTTTTGGGACTCCTCGGCCTCGTAACGCTCCTTGAGCATTTCCTTGTGATGTTCGATTATGCGGCGTTTTTTCATGGCTCCCACCAGCTTCTGGCGTTCCATCTCCATGACCTCGCGGGCCTGATCCGCCTTCGCCATTTCGTGTTTGAGGTCGGCGTCGTACCCGTTAAGGTACCCATCGTAGATCATCAACATTCTGGCGTCGGGGTTTTTGGCTGTCATCTCGCGGATCAAGGCCATCATCTCGGCTTTTTTAGCGTGTAACCCGTCTATCGCGGCTGTCTCCTCCATATAGCGGCGATTGGCCTCGGCCATGGCGCGTTTCCCTTCGTCTTCGAGGGTCTTCCTGTATTTAAGAAGCGTCTCAAGCCTGTATTGGAACATGCTATATCCTCACGACAGTATGCTTTTCATGGCCGTCAGGCACTCTGGAATGGTGGCGCTCTCGCTCACCTTCTGCCGCAGAAACATGGTTATGGCGTCTATCTTGGCGACGGACTGGTCAATGCGTTTGTTCGAACCGGCCACATATGCGCCGATGTTTATCAAATCCTCGGCTTCCCTGTATGTGGCGTAAAGCTCCCGTAACCTGATGGCCAGGTTCTGATGGTCTTGCCCGATGACATCCACCATCACCCTGCTTATGGAGCTGAGGATGTCTATGGCCGGGTAGTGGCCCAGCGACGCCAGCCTGCGGGAAAGCACGATATGCCCGTCCAATATGGCGCGGGACGCGTCGGATATCGGCTCGGATATGTCGTCGCCTTCTATAAGGACAGTGTAAAGGCCGGTTATCGACCCGGCTCCAGCATTCGTCCCGGCGCGTTCCAGCAGACGGGGCAGAGCCGCGAAAACCGATGGGGTGTAACCCTTTGTGGCCGGCGGCTCGCCGACGGAGAGGCCGATCTCCCTTTGCGCCATGGAGAAGCGGGTGAGAGAGTCCATCATAAGCAGGACGTCCTTGCCCTTGTCCCTGAAATGCTCCGCGATGGCCGTCGCCGCAAACGCCCCGCGCATCCTGATCAGCGGCGAATTGTCCGACGTGGCGACAACGACGACGCTACGGCGCATACCTTCGACGCCCAGGTTTTTCTCTATGAACTCGCGCACCTCGCGCCCGCGTTCGCCGATGAGCGCGATGACGTTGATGTCGGCGTTGGTGTACTTTGCCAGCATTCCCAGAAGGACGGATTTTCCCACTCCGGTGCCGGAGAGGATGCCCATCCTCTGCCCTTTGCCGACGGTGAGAAGGCCGTTGATGGCGCGGACGCCAAGATCGAGCGGTTCGGAGATGCGCCTTCTGTGTAGCGGATTGATCGGGTCGCTGTACAGCGAACGCTCCTGTTTGCACATGATGGGGCCTTTGTCGTCCAACGGCCTGCCGAGCGCGTCCACAACGCGGCCAAGTATGGAGTCGTCCACCTTTATCGTGGCCGATTCGCTCCTCGCCGTTATCTGGCATCCGGGGGCCACTCCGCGAAGCTCCCCAAGCGGCATCAGGAAAATCTTGTTGCCGGAGAACCCGACGACCTCGGCGCTAATCGGCGTCTCGGAGCTGGGAATGTGTATGTCGCAAATTCCGCCGACAGAGAGGTCCGGCCCGATGCCCTCCACCACAAGCCCCACAACGCGCGAGACTTTGCCGGAAACTTTTATCGGCCTGCTTTTGACCAGCGCGGCCCCGAATTTGGCGAAATCAACCTTTGTCATGGCTGTCATTTTTTCTTGGAGTTTTCGATCTTGCTCTCCTCGACGGCGGCGAGGAGCGATTCGCGCATGGCCTCAAGCTGTGTCTCCACCCTTGCGTCAATGGAACCCATGTTGGTGTCCAGCATACATCCGCCCCTGCTGACTAGCGGGTCGCCCTTGAAACTGACTTTCTCGATATCTTCCACTTCCTTGATTATCTCGGCGCGCACTTTCTCCGCTTCGGCAAGGTCCATAGGGTTTACGCGGATGGTCATCTCTTCGCGGGCCTGAAGCTTGCGCACGGCGCTTTTTATGACGTGGCGTATCAGCCCAGGATTTTTCTCTATCTGGTCTCCCAACGCCATTTCCGCCACGTTTATGACCAATTCCACCATCTCGTTTTCGGTGTTCGAATAAAACTTCTCGCGCGCTCCGGTCAACTCCCGGACGAGCGCCGCAAAAGAATCCATCACCGGGGCGGCTTTCTTGAGACCCTCGGCGTAACCTGCGGCATGACCTTCCTTATGCCCCTGCTGGCGGGCCTTTTCGCGTATTGCGCCCGCCTCGGCCAGCGCCTTTGCGCGTATCTCCTCGGCCTCGTCAATGGTGCGTCGAAGGATCTCGTCCCTTCTCATGCCGCCTTTGTAATCGAAGTCGAAACCGCCGGCGATGAACTCCGCCCTCTCGGCGGAAGGATCCCTGTCCGCGACGAACCCGTCCCCCTTTTTGCCAGTCTCCGGGATTTCTGGAACGGCCAGGTCGGCGAACTTGAATTCGCGGGTGGCCCCTTTGGCTTCAGCCGAGTTGTATATCCTAGACAAGCTCCTCGCCTCCTCCGGCTATGACTATCTTGCCCTCCTCCTCGAGCCGTTTGACCGTGCGGAGTATGGACTGTTGCGCCTTTTCCACTTCCGACAGACGCACGGGCGGCATGGATTCGAGGTCTTCTTTCATCATCAGAGCCGCGCGTTCGGACATGTTGGAGAACATCTTCTCCTTGAGTTTCTCCGACGCGGTTTTCAGCGACACAAGCAGGTCGTTCTGGTCTATCTCCTTGAGTATGGACTGCAACCCGCGGTCGTCTATCTTTATGAGATCCTCGAACACGAACATCCTCTGCCTGATACCCTCGGCAAGCTCCGGGTTGATGGATTCTATCTCCGTGAGCACGTTGACCTCGGTAGCGTGATCCATGTTGTTTATTATTTCCGCCACGGAGTCCAGGCCGCCCAGCTGGCTTCCTTCCATCGCTCCGGTCGTGCGGAACTCCTGCGCCAGAGCCTCGTCGAGCTCCTTTATGACGCCGGGCGGGATACGCTCCAGCGTGGCGACGCGGTACATGACCTCCGACTGGAATTTTTCCGGCAGTTCCTTAATCGCCGCCGCCGCATGGGCTGGGTCGAGATGGGCGATGATTATCGCGCAGGTTTGCGGATGCTCGTTGCGCAGGAACGAGGCGACGGTTTTGGGGTCAAGATGCCTGACGGCCTCCAACCCGCCGCCCATGTCCTCTTCGGTGGCGGACGATATTTTCTCCAATATCTCATTTACTTTTTTCGGGTCGAGCGTGCTTTCGAGAATCTTGCGCAGATACTCCTTGCCGCCGCTTGCGTATCCGCCCTTGCCCGATTCGAGCATGTCCACGAACTCTTCGACAAGGTTGTCGAGCACCTGGTTGGGAATGGAGGTCATGGAACTCATGTACGATGATATCCGCTGTATCTCGCTTTCGTCGAGTTCGGCCATGATCTTCGAAGCCATCTCGTCGCCGATGGCCACGAGCAGGGCCGCCGCCTTCTCCGGGCCTGAAAACGCCTTTTTATCTATCGCGGCCATCGATGTTCCCTTCCGTCATTTCCTGTTGTTGAACATCATCGTTTGGACTTGAGCCATTCGCGTAACATCTCCGCCGCGGCCTTGGGGTTTTCCTGGACTATCTGGCGAACCTTGGTCTTGTAGTCAACCTCTTCTTCGCCGGGCTTGAAACCCATGCTGGCCTCAAGCTGTTGGACGGTCTGCGGGAAGGCCCTAAGCTCTTCGATCTCCCCGGTGGTCGCGGTGATCCACGCAAGCGTGGGGCGGATGATGAACAAGAAGAGCGCCAGGACCAACGCCCCCATCCCAAAGTATTTTACTACTTCCATATAGAACTGTCTATCGGACTCGGCCTTGGCGTCGTCAATCTCGGCGGAGTATTTAGACGTATCGAAGGGGGCGGACTGGACGGTGACGACGTCGCCCCTCTGCGCGTTCACCCCGGCGGCTGTGCGGACGAGGTCGGTAATCTGCCTTATCTCCTCCTCGGTGCGCGCCTGATATTCTTTCTCGTTAGGCTCCCCGCCCTGTTTGGGGGCGTATTTGCCGTCCACTATCACGGCGATGGAAAGTTTCTTCACCGACCCGACCTGCTCGACCATATGGGAGATGACTTCGTTTATCTCGTAATTGATCGTCTCCTGCGTGGACGTGCTTTGCGCAGGGGTCCCGGAGCTTATCTGCGCCTCTTCCCCGCCGGGCAGGTTGCTTGAGGCCCCAACGGGGCCGGAAGGCGACTGCGCGCCCACGGATTTGTTCTCGCTTCTCTGTTCGCTTCTTGCGACCTGGCTGTTGGGGTCGTATTTCTTTTCCGTGCGTTCGATTTTGGTGAAATCAATTTCCGCAGTGACCCTCGTGACGGCTTTGCCATATCCGACAACGTTTTCGATCATGGAGGTGATACGTTTCTCCATGTCTTTCTCCACGTTCGAACGATGTTCCATCTGGGTGGAGGAGAGACGCGCAGACTCGTCGGACGATTCGCCGCCGGAAAGCAGGCGCCCTTCCACGTCCACGACAGTCACGTTCTCCGGCTTCAACCCTTCGACGCTGGAAGCGACGAGATGGACGATACCCATCACCTGTTCTTTATTAAGCCTTGCGCGGGAGGAGAACTGTATCGCCACGGAGGCCGTGGTTTCGTCTTTCTCTTTTCCGAACAGCCTTTTCTCCGGCGCGGCGATATGCACCCGGCACGACTTGACCTCTTTAAACTGGCTTATCGTGCGGGCCAACTCGCCCTGCAAGGCTCTCTTGAAATTAAGTTTTTGAACGAAGTCCGTCATGCCGAACGTGGACTTGTCGAATATCTCGAATCCCACGCCGCCGCCCGATGGCAGGCCGGACGTAGCCATTGACAGGCGCAGTTCATGAACCTTCTCCGCAGGCACCAGAATGGCCTTGCCGTCCTGCGCCAGTTCGTATGGGACTTTCTGTTCGGATAGTTTCTGGGTTATGGCCCCGGCGTCGTCCTGCGACAGGCCGGAGAAAAGAACCTGGTTGTCCGGCCGTTTGGACAGATACGCCACGCCCATCACGCCGGCCAGCGCGGCGAAGGCAACAAAGCCGATGGCCACTTTTTTAGACGTGGGAAGGGCCTTCATCGCTTCCAGCGATTCGCCCCACACTTTCTTTAAAAAATCGAACATTTATTCCTCCCCGGCGCCAGCGTTCATCGGTTTCATGTTATTTCTGGCCTATTTCCAGCGCGCGCTGGGCCATCATTTTGGCCGTGCTCACCGCGGTGGCGTTGGCCTCAAAAGAGCGGGATGCGTTGATCATGTCGAGCATCTCCTCCATCACGTTCACATTCGGCATGGCCACATACCCGTTCTCGTCCGCGTCCGGGTGGGACGGGTCGTAAACCATCCGTGGCGCGCTTTTGTCGTCCTTCACCTCGACTACACGGGCCTCGCGTATGGCTCCGTCGAGCGTCTGCGAGAAGGCTCCTTCCTGAACCGGAGTGGCTTCCGCCACGACCATCTTTTTATGGTACGGCCCTCCCTCCGGCGTCCGGGTGGTGTTTACGTTCGCCAGGTTGCTGGAGATAACGTTCATCCTTGTGCGCTGTAGCGACATGCCGCTACCGCTGATTTTCATCGCCGTAAAAAGGTCCATGGTCTTTTCTCCTTATCTGCCAGACTTGGAATCGAGCACGTTGATCAGCGAACCGATTTTTTTGTTGGTGGCCACGCCCAACGTATCGTAAGCGAACTGCGTGGCGCTCAGCGAGGTCAACTCCCGGTCAACGTCCACGGTGTTGCCGTCCAACCGCGCGCCTTCCTTTACGGTCGCGATATCGGGCGTAACGCCGTAGACGCCTTTGTTCTTGAGCGGCATGTGGCGGGGATTTGTCTCGGCCATCGCAAACCCTTTGCCCATGGCGGAGGCCAGCTTGTCTTCGAAGGAGACCTGGGCGGATTTGTACCCCGGCGTCTCCGAGTTGGCGATATTGGAGGCTATGGCGGTCTGGCGGACGGAGAGCATGTCCATACCCTTCTGCAGGTATCCAAACTCCCGTATCTTGAAAATATCGCCCATGTCACGCTCCTTTTTTGCCGGATCAACACGCGGAATAGTCAAAATTCCGGCGCGGTTCCGCCTTGACAGGATAGAGAGCAATGGGTGTGCCAAAAGGTGTGAGTATCAGAGACAGAGCTGTAAAACGCCCGCAATTTCCCCTCCCCTTTTAGTATGGAGAGCTTTGCGTAACCGTCATTTCCACAATATTGTCATTCTGAATTGTCATTCTGAGTGCGCGACCATTGTCATTCTGAGCGATAGCGAAGAATCTATCTAAAGAACAATTTGTTCTGCTTTGATCCTTCGGTCGCTAGGGCTCCCTCAGCAACCGTGTTAAATGTCAAACGGCAACCGCATAAATCTCCCTTT
>JADGAO010000173.1 GCA_015231995.1 Nitrospinota bacterium
AAATCGCGGGCCCTTCCTTTTTCCCCTCTTCCCCAGCTGTGAGATAATGTTTCCCATGAGTGATACGAAAAGCATGAATGATTTGGAAACTGGAAAACAGATCGGCGAAATGGCCCGTCGCATAGCGGAAAAGTTTCAGCCGGACAGGATTATCCTCTTCGGCTCCCACGCCCGTGGCGAGGCGAATTTTGACAGCGATGTTGATCTGCTTGTCCTGATGAATGTCAGCGGTTCACGTCGTGAAATGGCGAACCGGATTGATCTGGCGCTCGCCGACAGGGAATTGCCGGTTGACGTGATCGTAATGACGCCTGAACAGTTTGAAAAAGACCGCCACTTCGCCGGAACCCTGGCCAGACCGGTAGACAGGGATGGCAGGATATTGTATGAACGTCCCAAGTGATCTGTTGTTGAAAGTCAGGGGATGGGTGGAGAAAGCGGAGAACGATCTTTCGAACGCCCGTAACACGCTAAAAATGGATGCTGACTGCCCTTTTGATACCGTCTGTTTCCATGCGCAACAGACGGCGGAGAAATATATAAAAGCTTTTCTCGTCTTTCATGGGATAGATTTTCCCAAAACCCACGATTTGGTGATTCTTGCAAAGCTCGCTTTAAATGCCGCCCTGAACGATTTACTAATCACCGACGTGCAACCGCTTAATCGCTACAGTGTAGAGGCTCGCTATCCGGGTGAGTGGGATCCCATTGATCGCGCCGAGGCTGAACAAGCCGTTGCTTTTGCTGTTAAAGCTCGGTCTGCCGTGAGGAACTGCCTTCCCAAGGAAGTTCTTTTTTGAGCCTTCCTTTTTCCCCTCTTCGCCAGCCTGTGAGATAATGCTTCCCATGAGTGATTTAAAGACCGCAAAAGCCGAGATGGTGCGGGACATGTTCTCGGCCATCGCCCACAGGTACGACCTGCTGAACCATCTGCTATCGTTCGGCATGGACATACTCTGGCGCAAACGGGCCGTGGCCTGTCTTGGCGCCCTTGACGAAAAACAGGTTCTCGACATGGCCTGCGGAACGGGCGATCTTTCCGTGGCGATAGCGCAGGCCTCCGGCTCCGTCCGTGTGACCGGCGGGGATTTCTCCTCGAAAATGGTGGAGCTTGGCAGGGGGAAAATTCTGGACAAAGGGTTGTCCGAACGGGTGACAATAGAGCCTGCCGACGCCATGTCGCTCCATTACCCGGACAACCGGTTTGACGGCGTCACCTGCGCTTTTGGCGTGCGCAACTTCGGCGATCTTGACCGTGGCCTTGCGGAGATGGCCCGCGTTTTAAAACCGGGCGGCAGGCTTGTGATACTCGAATTCACCACACCTGCGAATCCTTTTTTCGCGGCGGTGTACAGGTTGTATTTCACGCGGATACTTCCATTCGCCGGGGGCCTGATATCCGGCAACGGCGGGGCGTACCGCTACCTGCCGGATTCGGTTTACAAATTCCCCGGCCCCGACGAGTTTTCGGAAAAAATCCGTGGAGCCGGGTTCGGGGGCGTAACTTTCACACCACTTACCTTCGGCATCTGCGGGATTCATTCCGCGACGAAGGCTACCTGACGCTTCAAACCGGCGCATGGACGAAAATAAAGACAAACCGATGGCGAATACGGCCCCGACGGACACCCTCGCCCTGAAAAAACTAATCGAAGCCCGCAGGGCCGAGGTTCGCAAAAAGCATGAAGCCGGACTTTCCGGGATAGAGACTTGCCGCGAGCTATGCTCCATTGCCGACGACGTTGTGGTGGGGCTTTTCAAGGCCGCAGGCGGCGGGCTTGGCGGGGCGTTGGTAGCCCTGGGCGGTTATGGGCGAGGTCTTATGAACCCATATTCGGACGTGGACATCCTTTTCCTGCTCAAGGACAACCATAAGAGACAGGACAGCTCCAGCGGCATCCTTGCAAGCCTGTGGGACCTGGGGTTGAAAATCGGCCACAGCGCCGGCGCTGTTTCCGACACCGTTGCGATGGGCCTTGCCGACATAACCAACCGTACGGCCATGATAGAGGGAAGGTTCCTTGCGGGCGACCTCGACCTTTACGAGGAGTTCCGCAAGAAATACGCCCGGCAGGTGATCCACCTCAAACCCAACGACTTCATACGCGCCAAGATAGAGGAAAGGGATAAACGCCATGCGACTCATGGAGGCGTGGCTCTGCTGACGGAACCTAACGTCAAGGAGTCGCGTGGGGGCCTGCGCGATTTTCACATGGCCATGTGGGTCATCCGCGCAAAGCTGGAGGCGCTTACGATAGAGGAGATGGCGGCGCGCGGATTGATGGACCCTGCGGACGTGGGGCCGGTGAACGAAGCGCACTCCACCATCCTTCGCATCCGCAACTCCATGCATTGGCGCGCCGGAAAACAGAGCGACACGCTTATACAGTCCATCCAGCCCGACATCGCAAGGGGCGAGGGGTTTATGGACGCTTCCGGCAACTCCGCCGCCGCCGGGTTGATGCGCAAATATTACGGGGCCGCGAAGGTCATAGACCGTTTCGCTTCCGAGATGATCCAGGTCGCGCTGGACTATAAAAAGAAAAGGCTCTGGTGGGGCGCGCCAAAACTGGACGGCGACGGCCTTTTCGCAAGCGAAGGCAAGCTGTACGCCAACGCCTTCCCGCCTGTGGAATACGATCCGGAGCCGCGCATACTCCTTGGCATGATGAAAAGGATAGCCGAAGAAAACCTGGTTCCGTCGCCCCACCTTCAACGGGGTTTGTCGAAAGCCGCCCAAACAGCCCCTGAAAGCTGGTTCACGGGCGAGAGCGGCGGGCGATTCCTTATAGCGACGCTCGTCCTCCGCCATTCCGCGCGGGCTTTGTCCGTCCTGCGCGAGACGGGGATATTGCAACGGATGATCCCGGAATTTTCCGACATCACCGACCTGACCCAGTTTGACATGTTCCACCGCTACACGACCGACGAGCATACGATCAACACGATAAGGAAAATGGAGAGCCTGCCGGACGCGCCGCAGGTTTGCCAGCAGTTGAGGGAGATATGCCGGACACGCTCGGCGCCGGAAGTCATCAAGCTGGCCCTGCTCCTGCACGACCTGGGAAAAAGGGCGGAGGATCACCACGCCGTCGAGGAAGACACGCGCACACGGGTCATTCTGGGGCGGCTCGGCCTGTCCCATCTGGGGGATCAGGTGGCGTTCCTCGTGGAAAACCATTTGTTGATGAGCCAGACGGCCCAGCGGCGGGACTTTTCCGTGCCCGCGACGCTTCGCCATTTCTGCGAGATCGTCAAGGACAAGGTCAGTTTGAGAAGGCTTTATCTTCTCACCTACGCCGACATCGCCGGGGTAGGCCCGGATGTGTGGAACGACTGGAAGGACAGGCTTCTGCTGGAGCTTTACGAACGCGCGCTCGAATACCTGCTGGAAGGCGGCCCAAGCGACGGCTCCCACGAGGAGCGGATAGAGGCGCTGGCGGCGTTGACGGTCAAGGCGATGGGAGGCAAATCCCACGAGCCGTCCGTGCGGGAATTCCTTGCCAGCGCGCCGGAGCGATATGCAAGGAACGTGGAGCCGGAGACAGCCGTTCTGGATATAAAGCTTGTCGAACGGCTGGAGAAATCGCGCGTGGCCCTCCGGTTTTCGATAAACCCCGGCGACCTGACCGGTTCCATCACCATAGCCGCGCCGGAGCGGATAGGCTTTTTCGCCACGGTTTCCGGGGCGTTCGCGGTAAAAAACATAAGCATCGTCGAGGCGCAGATACACACGCTTGAAGGCCATGTGGCGCTCGACACGCTGACCGTATCGGGCAACCTCAATCTTTTTTCCGACCCGGCGTCGTTGTCGCGGTTCGAGTCGGAGCTGGCCGACCTGCTTGAGGAAAAGAAGGATATAAAAGAGCTGGTAGCCCGCAGGACGCGCTATCTGAAGCAGGAGCGCGGCCCGGCGACAGCCATGCCCGAGCCGCAGGTGATAATACTCGACCACCTTTCGGAAACCAACTCCGTGGTGGAGATATGGGCGTCCGACAGGATAGGCCTGTTGTACGACATAACGCGCACGCTGGCCCGGCTTAAGCTCGACATCACATCTGCCAAGATAAGCACGGAGGGGCCTACGGCCATAAACGTGTTTTATGTGACTACTGAAACGGGCGGCAAGATAGAAACCGAAGAGGCTCACCGGAGCCTGAGAGAATCGCTTGTCCACGCCATCGTAAGCCCGATGGGCGAGGGATAAAACGGATGTTCACGATACTTGTAGCCGACGACGAGAGGAGCATGACCGAGTTTCTGGAGATCATGCTCAACCGGGACGGATACGACGTTATTACCGCCTCGTCCGCCGAAGAAGCCATGGAGGCTATCGAAAGCCGGGGGGTGGATCTCGTTATCACCGACATAAACATGCCGAAGGCCGGGGGGATGGCTGTGCTAAAACACGCCATCGGACGCGACGCGGACCTGCCGGTGATAATGATAACCGCCTTCGCATCCACCGACACGGCCGTGGAGGCTATGAAGATGGGCGCGTACGACTATATAACCAAACCTTTCAGGCTCGACGAGATCAAACTGACAATCTCCAAAGCGCTCGAGCGCCGCAAGGACAAGGCGGAGATACGAAGGCTCAAGGAGGAAACCACCCGGTCGTACTCCGCCGGAGAGCTTCTCGGCAAATCCGAGAAGATGCAGTCGCTGTTCCGGCTCATAAGGAAAGTGGCCGACAGCAAATCCACGGTTCTAATCACCGGCGAGTCCGGCTCCGGTAAAGAGCTTGTGGCCAAGGCCATACACTATCTTTCCGACAGGAAGGAAAAACCGTTCATGTCCATCAACTGCGGGGCCATGCCTGAACAGCTTCTGGAAAGCGAGCTGTTCGGCCATCAGAAAGGCTCGTTCACGGGCGCCCATGCGGACAAGAAGGGGCTGATGGAGCTTGCGGACGGCGGGACTTTTTTTCTCGACGAGATCGGGGAGACGCCGCTGTCTGTGCAGGTGAAGCTGTTGAGGGCGCTTCAGGAGCGGGAGTTCAAGCGCGTCGGCGGCGTCAAGGACATCAAGGTGGATATCCGCGTCATCGCCGCGACCAACCAGGATTTGTCAGAGCTTATAAAAGCCGGCAAATTCCGCGAGGATTTATATTACAGGCTCAACATCATAACCTTAAGCCCGCCGCCACTGCGGGAGCGCAGGGAAGACATCCCCATTCTCGCCACCAAGTTCATCGAAAAATACTCCAGGGAGGACAACAGGCGGATAACGTCAGTCTCCGGCGAAGCGATGTCGCTGTTGGAGAAATATAACTGGCGCGGCAACGTGCGGGAGCTGGAGAATGTGATCGAACGCGCGGTGGTGCTTGCGACGGGGCCGCGCATCGAAACGGACAACCTCCCGGATTATATCCGCAATCCCCCGGCGCAGATAACGGCCGGGGCCATCGAAGTGCCCGACGACGGCCTCGACCTGGAGGCCAAGCTCGAGGGGATGGAGAAGGAGTATCTGCTAAAAGCCCTCGAAAAATCCGGCGGCAGGAAGAAGGAGGCCGCAAGGCTGGTGAACCTCACATTCCGGTCGTTCCGCTACAAGCTGTCCAAGTACGGCATCAAAACCGACGACAAAGGAGACGACGCGGAATAAAAATCCGCGCCTTACGCCAGTATCTACGCCGGAATTTGCGGAGCCAGTTTCCTTAGCCTGTCGCGCACCTTAAGCGTCCTTTTGGTGAACCTCTTCTTCAGGCGGCCTTCTTCCACAAGCGTGTCCAGCTTGGCGGGGCCGAGGTTGTAGGCCTCCAGGGCCATCGTCAGGTCGCCGTACCTTCGCATCATCTTGGCAAGGTAATAAGAGCCGATCTTGACGTTGGTTTCCATGTCGTGCAGTCCGTTGTCGTTGGGAAAGCTTATGTCCAGTTCCCCGGCCATCTCCCTGGCGACGAACGGCCTCACCTGAAGCAGGCCCATGGCGCCTTTCTCCGATACGGCGCGCCCGTCATACCCGCTCTCCACCTCGATGAGGGCCAATAGAAGGAACGGGTCGTGCCCGTTGAGCTTGCTACATTCGCTCACGGTTTTGGCGAGCCTGTTTTTTTCGTCTTCCGAAAGCGATTTGGAGCGCTCGTTGAGATTGACGGTTTTTAATATCCTGTTTTCGCGCCATGCCAGATGAAGCCTGTACAACGTATCCACATACGCAGTCTCTTTGCGATCCGCTTCTTCAGCCATGGCCTTACCCTTGAGGACGGATAAAAAGACCGTTGAGGCTATGAACAATAATACTGCTACTCTGATAAACATGGTTTTACTCCACTTGCTGGTTTGTCGAACCGGCCAAGTTTGGAACGGAAATTGTAGAAGAACCTTCAGTGTGACGCTATGCGGTGTTTAAAGGCTATACAGTCATAACAACAGGGTCAAAATATAGACGCTTTTGAGGCGTTTGTCAACAGCGGTTGGCCAGGATTATACATAACAACTATAAATACAGCTTGATATAATGATACTAAGTGATGGCTTGAAAACCGTTCCGCGCCAGAAAAATGACGGGCCCGCGTCCGTCAATGGGAGTTATGCCTGATGGTAATAAAATGCCCAAGGTGTTCTTCGCGTTACAAAATTGACGGCGCCGGCGTGGCCGATGAGGGGACTTACGCCAGGTGCAGGAAGTGCGAGAACGTTTTTTTCGTCCGCAAACGCTCCCACGAGGAGGTGGCGGCTCTGCGCAAAAGCAAAAAAGCCGCCAGCCAGACAGTGCCCTCTACGGCTGTCCAAACGACGCCACCGCATGAACAGGCCGCCGCAATAGCCAGCGATAGCTTCGACGAAGATGACAGGTTTTCGTCCCAGCCGGAAATCGAAACCGGGCCGGAAAAACTCTCTGAGGAAACACGCCCTGAAGCAGAGGCCCTAACCTTCGAATCTAAAACCAGTGAAAATGAGATTGAAGCCTTGCTGGCGGCTTATGCGCCTGAACCGCCGGTGGATGAGCCGGCGGCAGGCTCGACGCCGGACTTCTCTTCACCGCCGGTTGAAGCGGAGAGCGAATCGGCCAACGTGGAGCGACAATCAACCGCCACAAAACCTGAGGAGCCGGAAGAACCGTCGCTAAGCCTTCTGCCGGATGACATTGACGCGCTTTTGGCGGCCCATTCTCCATTGAAGAAGACCAAGGCCGACGAGTCCGTGTCAATGCCCCTTCAAGACGATATAGCGGCTATTCTTGCGGCTAACTCGCCCGCGCCATCGGCTCCGGTTGCGAAGAAGCAGGAATCCGCCACCGTTTCGCAGGACGATATCGAGGCTCTGCTTTTCGCCAACGCGCCTGCGCCATCTACCCCGGTAGCCAAGAAGC
>JADGAO010000174.1 GCA_015231995.1 Nitrospinota bacterium
AAGCGTCCAACAAACAGGCGTTGGCGATAGACGAGGTCAACCGCGGCGTTGTGGAGATAGACAAGGTGACGCAGAGGAACGCGGCGATATCGGAGCAGACGGCGGCGGCGGCCGGCGAGTTGTCGGAGAACGCATCGCGGTTGAGGGGCATGTTGTCGCGGTTTAAACTTAAGGGTACGGGCGGGTTGTTACCGCCTGCGCGGTCTCGCGGGGCTTTGCCGGCGGCGGAGGCGAAAACCAGGCCTGCAAAGGCCCCCGTAATGGAGCGGATCAAATGGGATCCCGCCGTTTACGGCGTCGGATCGCCGGAGATGGACGAGCAACACAAGAGACTCTTCTCGATGATTTCCGGGTTGTTCGAAGCGGAACGGACAGGCAAGAGCAGGGAGGCCGTGGGGAAGATTCTCAACGGGCTGATAGATTACGCAGTCTCGCACTTCGCCAAGGAGGAGGAATACCTCAAACGCATAGGCTATCCCGACCTTGGATCTCACAGGAAAAAACATGAGGAGTTGGCGGCCCAAGTGACCCGCATGTTCAATGATTATAGCGGCGGCGACGCCAAATCAGTGATGAAGCTGTATGGTTTTCTGACGGACTGGCTTGATAGCCACATAAAGAAAGAAGACAAGAGATACGGCGAATACGCTCTGCGTAGCGGAACATCCGCCCACGCGAACGCTGGCAATGAAAGCAGGCGGACAAAAGCAGGACAAAGTTACGCTGACCCGAACGATGTGATATCGCTCGACGACGATTTCAGCCATTTTTAGTTGAGCCTTGCAGGGGTGGCCCGGTGGGTCGCCCCTGCCGGATCGTTTACCGGAGCCGTCCAATCGTAATAAACGATTTTGCGTATGGAGGGGGAAAATGGTGGGCGGTACAGGGATTGAACCTGTGGCTTCCACCGTGTGAAGGTGGCACTCTCCCGCTGAGTTAACCGCCCAGCGTAAGGAGCATATTATAAACAGATCGAATGGCGTTGTCACCGGTCATTTTGCGGTTATTTCGCAAAATATTTCAGGTTGTCAGATATGGACGCTTGAAACGCCCCTTTTCAACCCGCCGTTTCCGTCTCCACCGCCGTACCTGGCGCCAAACCTGCTGGTGTAACGCACGATCTCCTCGACAGCGGCGCGGAATATTTCGAACTGGCGGGTGGTAAGAACCTTGCTTTTCTCGGCGATATCGGCCGCATAGAATACGCCGAAAACCATGTTGTTCCACTGGTTGAAAAAACGTTCGATTATCCGGGAGCTTCCCTCGGCCGGATCGTATCCGGCCATTATCCGGTTGTGTATCCCGCGCACGGCGGCGGCGTATTCGACGATCTTCTTCATATCGCCTTCTCCATGCGGCATTACCTTGCCGCACGAGCCAAGATCGCGCGTGGCCGCAGAAAGTTCCGTAAGAAACTCCTGAATCGCCCCTGTTCCGGTAGAGCCGTCCATGTCACATGATTTGGTTATTTAGGCAATAAGCATTATAAACCGCTACGGCGATGGATTGCCGAATAAATTTAATGCCACTTTCGGATTCCGTCATGCGTATCCGCCCTTGCATTAAAGAAGGTCTTTCTCCAGACCCTCCAACTCCAACATCTTTTTTTTCATCCCCACCCCACCTGCTCCGGAAAAACCTCCCAGCCCGCCGCCGGTACTTATTACGCGGTGGCATGGAATTATCAGCGGTATCGGGTTTTTCGACATTACCACGCCTATGGCCCGCGCCGCGCCGGGACGGCCAACCGATGCGGCGATATCCTTGTATGTCGCAGTACTCCCCCACTCCACATCCCGAAGCCCTTCAAGGACTGTTATAGCGAAAAGGGAAAAACCAGGCAGAGCTACCTTTACGTCTTTAAAACCGACCCGTTCACCCTCGAAATAGCGGGATATCTTTTCGGCCAGAAGGCGATTGTCAAATTGCCCGGACGGAAAAGCATCGGCCCAAACGCGCATCGAATATTGTAGCCTATCTTTATTACCGCCCGGTAGCCATAATCTTCCAACTCGCCCACCGATAGCCCCCACCCCGCAGAGGCCCAGACGCGTCTTCACAAACAAAAGCGATCTTGGAGCCGTCAAATCCGAGTCGCCGGACAGAGGCCCGACGCTATTCTTTTTTGCCATTCTCCCGCAGGAGAGCCGCCAATACCTTCTCGAAAAAAGGAAGGTCGCGCGCGCCGGTGATCCGTATGCCGTTCATAAAATAAGAGGGGGTGCCGTTGACGCCGATAGTATGCGCATAGGCGACGTCATCGTCTATTTTTTTCTGATACTCGGGTTTGCCCATGTCCCTCTCGAACCTGCCGACGTCCAGCGCCATCTCTTTTGCGTATTTTGCGAATTTTTGTTTATGATCCGCCGCAGAAGACCATTCGCCCTGCGTGGCCATCAGCTTTTCCCGGAAATCCCAAAACCGGCCCTGCTCGCCTGCGGCCATGGCCGCTTTAGCCGCATCGGGAGCCTTGGCGTGATTGGGTAATGGCATGTTGCGGAAAACGAGGCGCACTTTCCCCTGGTTTTTCCTCATGAACTCTTTGACCGTCCCAACGGAACGCGCACAGTAGGGGCACTGAAAATCCGAAAACTCCACAAGCGTAAACTGCGCGTTATCCGGCCCAAGGGAGGGGAACCCGGCCACAGGCACGTTGACCCTATCCGCAAGGGCTCGCTTGAAAGCTTCGTCGTCCTGCCTTTCGCGCTGGGTTTCCGAGAACTTTTGCAACGATTGCGCCAGCTCTTCCGGATGGTTTTTTATATATTCCTTAACGATAGCCTCAACCTCGGCTTTGTCCATGGCGAAAGCCGGCGCGGACAAGGAGGCGGCCAGAAAAATAGCGAGAAAAACGCGGAATGCTGGTTTCATCGGGAACTTCCTTTAAAGTAATTGTGTCGCTTCCGTTGCCCTGTCTTCCGAAAAATATTATAACAAATTACGCTGTTCATACGACGCATCATTGCCATACTAAATGAAACGAAGCGTCTTTGGCTCATTGGTATGCCGATTGTAGATTCTTCGCTTTGTTCAGAATGACAATGCTTTGTCATCCTGAGGAAGCCTGCGACCGAAGGATCAATGTAAGATAAAAACATTCTTTTGGATAGATTCTTCACTTCGCTCAGAATGACAATGTTTTTGTCATCCTGAGGGAGCCTCAGCGACCGAAGGATCAATGTAGAAATAAAAGATTCTCTTGGTGGATTCTTCGCTAGCGCTCAGAATGACATTACGTTCAGAATGACATGTTAGCGCTCATTTTGACAAAACCGGCAGGTTGTTTTGCGAACATTCATTTTTTAATTAGCGAGAGGAACTCCTGGCGCGTCCGGTGGTCGGACTTGAAGTTGCCCATCATCGAGGATGTGACTGTTATGGAGTTTTGTTTCTCCACCCCGCGCATGGCCATGCAAAGGTGCAGGGCTTCGATCACCACTCCAACCCCTCTGGGTTGAAGGCTTTCGAATAGCGTGCTGGCTATCTGGTGCGTGAGCCGTTCCTGAACCTGCAACCTGCGCGCAAAAACCTCCACCAGCCGTGGAATTTTCGACAACCCGATTATTTTGCCGTCCGGGATGTACGCCACATGAGCCTTCCCGTAGAAGGGGAGCATGTGGTGCTCGCACAACGAAAAGACATCAATATCCTTGACGATGACCATCTCGTCGCAGTCCTCATGGAATATGGCGCCGCGCAAAATGACGGATGGTTTCATCTTGTAGCCGCCGGTGAGAAACCGGAGGGATTTGGAGACGCGCTCAGGGGTTTTGACGAGTCCTTCGCGGTCCGGGTCTTCGCCTATCTGCACGAGCAGTTCGCGGACGGATTTATTCATGGTGTCCATGTGGCGCAAGAGGGATGTTATAAGGGAAACCAATGTGGCGCATGGCGATTACGCTCAAGCCAGGCGTTATTCCAGCGGAATCTCCCCGTTGACGGCCTGTTTGAAGCGCTTGCCGGCCTTGAACCGCACCACTGTGCGGGCGGTAATCTCCGCTTCTTCGCCGGTTTTCGGGTTCCTGCCGATTCTAGGGTTTTTCACCCTTGTCTGAAAAGAACCGAACCGGCGCAGGATCACTTCCTCGTTCTTGGCGAGGGCGTCCTTGATAAGGTTGATGATGGTTTCGACAGAAAGGTCCGCATCCTGTTTGGACAGGCCGGTTTTGTCAGCCACTCTGTTGATAATGTCAATCTTTGTCATTTAATGGCGCCTCACCTTGTCTTTTTTGAACGACTCACGGTTTCATCCACCCAGGGCAATATTATAAAGCGCCGCGCCTGCGATACAACAAGGAAAATATTTGGCCACCAGCCAAAGTTGACGCCGGCCCGTCACTGCGATTATTTCATGCGACAGCCTTTTTCACTCCCGCTCCATCTGGATTATCTCCCTTTGCCGCTTAAAAACATACTGGATGACGTCCTCCATATCTATATCGTTGATTGCGTGGTATCCGGCGGTCACTATCCACTCGCCCTCTTTTTCCCGGCGCGGCTGGATATCTGCGACGCGAACCAGCGCGTCTATCGTCATGAGCGGATACGAAGGAAAAGTCAACGAGACGAAAAAGATTTCGCCGGGGCGTAGCTCTTTGTTCATTCTCAGCCGCAGTCCGCCCTCGGAAACCGCAGAGCAAACGCATTCCTCCATGTTCTGCTTGTGGGAGGGGATTTGACTCATCATGTTTATTATATAGTCCATCTTGCGTTCCAGCGTGATCCACATACGGTAGATGTGGGGGGATGTCTTCTGGAAATCCGCAAGCTCCGCCAAATCCTGCGGCATGTCGGTGAACGAGGGCGGAGGTGACGTGAGCCTGTCGGACGTGCGATGGTGCAGTATCTCCTCATGCAGTGTATCGGCGTCTGGAGCGGGACGCCAGCTCGCCTTGAAAAGGACGGGTACGCTGATGAAACCGTGTATGAATTTTTCGTTTTTATCGTTCATAGGCCAGGTGTTTCCTTCGGCTTAACTGTTTTGCGCTTTCGTGAAAGAAAGCTTACACGCGGGATGGAAAGCGCGCAACTGGCGTGAATAGCGATACGCTTCTACTGGCCTCCTGGAGCGCCTCAAAGGAGATTGTTGTTCCGGGTCACCCGAATATCCAGAGCGCATCATTAATCCTGTAAACCAGCCGCCGTTTAATTTAGAATTACAGATTCATTTCGACGGAGTTTATCAATGTATCGGGTAGGTCACGGGTTTGACGCGCACAGGCTTGTAGAAGACAGACGACTTGTGCTTGGCGGCGTGGATATCCCTTTCGAAAAGGGACTACTGGGACATTCCGACGCCGACGTGTTGATCCACGCCATTTGCGACGCGCTCCTTGGCGCGACAGCTATGGGTGATATCGGGCGGATGTTTCCCGACACCGACGAACGTTACCGTGGGATATCCAGCCTCGTCCTGCTTGAACATGTCGCCAAAGAGATATCTTCCGCTGGTTATCGTGTATCCAACATAGACACCACGGTCGCCGCGCAGGCTCCGCGCCTTGCCCCGCACGCCGAGTTGATGCGGGAGAACCTCGCAAAGGCCCTAGGCGTGAATATTTCCCAAGTCTCTGTGAAAGCCACCACGACCGAGAAGATGGGGTTCACCGGGCGCGGCGACGGGATTGCGGCGTGGGCTGTGGCTATGGTCGAAAAATGAGAGGGACAAGAGTTCGGTTCGCCCCCAGCCCCACCGGGTCGTTGCATATAGGGAACCTGCGCACGGCCCTGTTCAACTGGCTGTATGCGCGTAAAACCGGCGGGACATTCATCCTGCGTATCGAGGACACCGATTCCGCCCGATACACTGCCGGGGCGGAAACTTCGCTGATTGACGCGCTAAAACGTCTCGGCCTCAACTGGGACGAAGGGCCGGATGTAGGCGGCCCGCACGCCCCATACCGTCAGAGCGAGAGGCTGGACAAATACCGTGACGCCGTTGACCGTATCTTAAAATCCGGCTACGCCTATCCCTGCTACTGCTCGGAATCGGAGTTGGAGGCCGAACGCAAAGCGATGTCAGCCTCCGGCAGGCCGCCCAGATATTCGGGCAAATGCAAAACTCTGTCGCCAGCCGAACGCGCCGGACTGGAACACGGCGGCATAAAACCTGTGATACGTTTCATGGTGGAAGACAGAGCCATCTCGTTCCACGACGGGGTGCGGGGCGACGTTTCTTTCAACACGCGAGACATCGGCGATTTCGTGCTTATGCGATCCGACGGCGTCGCGCCATACTATATGGCCTCGGCCTACGACGATGTGGAGATGGAGATAACCGACGTCATCCGCGGCGAGGATCACCTCTCCAACACAGTCAGACATCTGTTGATAATGCGGGCGATGGGCGCCACGCCTCCGCGATACCACCATCTTTCCATCATCCTCGACGCGGATGGGAAAAAGCTATCAAAACGCGCCGGGGCTTTGGACGTGTCGGAGCTTCTCAACGGCGGTTATTTGCCCGACGCCATAAATACATCCGTGGCGATGCTTGGGTGGGCTGGAGTGACCGGCAAAGAAGCCCTGCCCCTATCAAAACTGGCGGAGGCGTTCGACATCTCGAAAGTCTCTCGTTCGCCAGCGCATTTCGACCCGGAGCGGCTTGATCACGTCAACGCCAAGGCTCTAAAATCCATCACACCCCAGACGGCTCTTGAAACTTTAAGGCCTCTGATGGAACGGGCGGGGTTCCCATTCGAGAATTTTTCGACGGAGACGGTGGAGAAAATTTCGGCGGCGGTCGCCTCATCCGTCCACACCCCGCAGGAGGCGGGCTGGATGTCCATGCAGTTCGCCAAACGGCTCGACCCCGACGACGAGGCGGTCGAGGCCCTTGGCGCTCCAGAAGCCAAATCCGCCGTCGCCGCGCTTGTGGAAGCCGTGAAAGACGGGGCCAGTCTCGATTACGACAGCTATGAGCCGTTGATGAAATCCGTGGCGGAAATCGCCGGAGTTAAAGGTAAAAACCTGTTCAGGCCCATCCGTTCAGCGTTGACCGGGAGGGTATCCGGGCCGAACTTGAAGGATATACTGGCGATTATCGGGCCTGCCGAGACGTTGCGAAGACTTAACGAGCCGTTTGGAAGGAAATGAAATGCCCCTGCTGATCCATAACACGCTGACCCAGAAAAAAGAGGAATTCATCCCGCTCGACCCGCCGAACGTGCGGATGTATGTGTGCGGCGTGACGGTTTACGACCTGTGCCACATCGGGCACGCCCGCGCCGGGATAGTGTTCGACGTTATCTACCGTTACCTCAAGTTCCGTGGGTATAACGTTTTTTATGTACGCAACGTTACCGATATAG
>JADGAO010000175.1 GCA_015231995.1 Nitrospinota bacterium
GAAACCGAGCGCCAATCCATCCTTGACAAGTTAAAAGAGCTTAAAGCCCCAAAGAAAACAGAAACGAAAGATATCCCTCTTCGTGGGCATACGGCGGCGCTGAGAACGCCTGTCACTCCCCAAGAAAAGATAGAGCTTTTTCTAACCCTATTCCGTTGCCGGGA
This sequence comes from Nitrospinota bacterium, assembly GCA_015231995.1. Lineage (GTDB taxonomy): Bacteria > Nitrospinota_A > UBA7883 > UBA7883 > JACRLM01 > JADGAO01. The sequence continues at coordinate 165 of JADGAO010000175.1, forward strand.
ATCCGTATTTCCGAAACTATGGGAAAACCCTAAAAAGAACATCAAAGGCTATTCGCCCGTATGCCTCAATGAATGGGCGGAACGTCTTTGCGGCAAGCCAAAAGTAAAATGCTCGAATTGCGGCCATCAGAATTTTCCCCCGCTGGACGCATCTGCGGTCAAGACGCATCTTGAAGGAATCAACACCATCGGAACTTACGCAATCCGGCAGGATGACAACTGCGCGTTTCTTGCCTGCGATTTCGACGAGGCTGGCTGGGAAAGCGATGCGTTTCTATTTAAGGAAGCGGCAAAGAGTTTCGGCGTTGATGTGGCCATTGAACGCTCTCGCTCCGGCGCAGGCGCCCACGCCTGGATATTTTTTTCGGAGCCTGTTTCGGCAAGATTGGCGAGAACTTTGGGTACAATAATAATGAATCGCGCCGCAAAAAATAGCCTCACAATATCCCTTAAATCGTTCGACCGCTTCTTTCCCAATCAAGATTATCTACCTAAAGGGGGTTTTGGAAATTTAATCGCCCTCCCGCTTCAGCGCAAGGCGCGTGACAGCGGAAACAGCGTTTTCATAGACCGATCGCTGAAACCATTGCCTGACCAGTGGGAGTATCTTGCTTTGGTGAGGCGGCTGTCGTTTCATGATGTGAAAAGCGTCACTGATTCGGAGGCGGCGCTTCAGCAAAAGTCTGAAGATGGAGATATTTCCTATGCGACAGACCTGTTCATACTTCAGACGGCGGATGAGACGCCGGTTTCCCTTGATGGTGAGCGTGTGGAGATAATATTTGGCGCGCAATTAACGATTTCGACGCTTGGAATGCCCTCAAGAATTATCCACGAGTTAAGGAAAACGGCGGCGTTTCCCAATCCACGGTTCTACGAGTTGCAAAGGATGAGGATGGCGACTTATCCGCATCCTCGTTTCATTTTCTCCGGCGAGTTGCGGAAGGACAGGATTCTGCTTCCAAGGGGAGTTCTGGGCAGGGTAACAGCGATTCTTCAGAAGTCGGGAGCGCTGATAACTATTGTGGATCAAAGGGTAAGGCCCAAAAAGATCAAGGCCGATTTTTCCGGGGAACTTACCATTGAACAGACCAAGGCTGTAAAGGCGATTGAGAAGGAAGAGACGGCGGTTCTGGTCGCCCCACCGGGGGCTGGCAAAACCGTGATGGCTTGCGCGTTGATAGCAAAACGTAAAACACCAACCCTTATTCTTGTTCACCGCCAGCCGATCTTGAGTCAATGGAGGGAAAGAATTTCGTCGTTTCTCGGAATTCCCAAAAAGGAGATAGGCGTATGGGGTGGGGCGAAAGGCAAAGTTTTCGGGAAGGTTGATATCGCCATGCTCCAAACCCTCGCCCGGAAGGAGGATGTAGAGGAAATGGTTTCCGGGTACGGGCTGATTATTATTGACGAATGTCACCACATTCCGGCGGCCTCTTTTGAAGCAAGTCTTAAGCGTATTCCCGCTCGGTATATTCTGGGATTAACCGCTACACCATATAGAAAAGACAAACTTGAACGGATCATTTACCAACAATGCGGCCCGATAGGGTATGAGATCAGGAATATTGATGGTGGAGCTCTAAACAAACGTGTAATCGTAGCGGAATCGGGCTTTCGCTTTCCGGAAGAAGCCGGAAAACATCCCCCATATCATGTGCTGGCTCACCTTTTGGTTAATGACGCAAAAAGAAACGAACGTATTGTCTCCGATATCGCATATGCGTTGGAAAAACGCCGTTTCCCGCTGGTTTTAACCGACCGTAAAGATCATATGGATATAATCAGGCGGCAATCAAAGACACCGTCGCAAAAGAACCAGCGCAGGCGGTTAAGTTGCTCAGGTTCGATGGAGGGGTAAGCGCCAGGCGGCGGGCCACCTTGTTAGATGAGGCGTTGCAAGGCCGACGCATGGGTGTCGCTGTATGTCTGTTATCCACCGCTTCGCTTATCGGGGAAGGATTCGATTTGCCGGAGTTGGACACACTGGTGATGGCGATGCCGGTATCTTTCAAGGGACGGGTGGCTCAATACGCGGGAAGGCTTCACCGGATAGCAGAGGGCAAAACGGATGTAATCATACACGATTATGTTGATTCGGCCTGCGCCATGACACTCAAGATGTATCGCAACAGGCTGAAGGCGTACGCAGAACTGGGATATAAAGTTGAGGAGCCATATCAGCTTTATTAGTGAACGAATGGATTTCACGGCTATGGTACGGGCAGTTTATCTGTCGCTGGTTCCGTAAGCTACCGGTGTTGGCGCAATCGGCGTAATTGGTTGCGCCATCGTTGATATTAGTTGCCTCGCGCAGGGAGCGGACTTTCTACAGCTTATCGAGTCGTTTTTTCATCGGTATGATTCACATCCTTTCACTTTGAATTTCTTTTTTCCAACACCTCGATACGCTTCTCAATTTCATCAAACTCGCGCACCTTCATGAGTCCGGTGATTGTTTTCATTATGCTGTCTGCTTCACCGGGTGTAATTCCCCCATCGCTCACAAAGTCGAGAACAAGTTGAGCTTTAGCAGAGAGCGTTGGTTTGTCCCGCAGTTCTGGCAGAGTTATGGGGTCATCCTTTTTCGGTGCCACGATGCGGTCTAAACAAAGCCTCATAGCTGTAGTATCGCCAGCCAGAGCCATCTCCACCGCCTTATTAACAAGAGCCGGGGCGTGTGATTCAAAAAGTTTCCGCAACTCAATGCGTTTGTCTCGCGCACCCTTTGGGCGACCCCGCAAATTGCCCGAAACACCTTTTTTGAACTTCATTACCTGATCTTTCTCTGTTTATAACAGACGTGTTGGAACATCATCAAAATCATCATGAATCTGCGGCCTCTCTTCCAGATTTTTCGCCATGGGCCGTGAGCCAATCCACTGGTCATCATGAGGGTTCTTCTTCCCCAAACAACCGCTCGATCTCCTTTTGCGAAACAAAAACCAGTTCCAGATCGTGATCTACGCCATCAATCTGCGCAAGCATAGTTTCGAATGATGGCCACCATTCGCCATCAGTCGATTTGGCTATTTTCGCTTCGATTTTATTCAACCGCCGTTTCAAATTTGACATGGGGCTGTGTCCTTTCTTTGGCTCCGTATACAGTTGAAGCGGTTCTCAATCCTACGCCAAAGCTGGATAAACATCTCAGCATCAAACGCCATTGGCTGACGAGTTCGGTCATAGCCAGAGCGGGTTTAAGAGTATCAACAGGAGGGGTAAGGGTATCGCTACATACTCAGAATTCCCACAATCCCCAGAATTAACCTTTGTCAAATTTGTTTCGCTCATTGTGGGTATTGTGAGGATATTGAGCATAGGCTTCCGTGGGGTGCCCTCCACCTTTAAAGTGTTCCGCCAGCCGCTCATTACCAGTCCTCCGTCAACTTGGGGTTCACCTGGTAAACAGGGCTTGGTTTCCGGCCTGGCCCGCTGGTTTCAACTTCAACGGCGAAAATGTAAGACCGTTCAACCAAAATAGCCAATGCGGGGGTAAGCGCCTCCATTTTCTTGAAAGTTCCCTTTAACGCTTGGAAGCAGTCCCGCGCTGTGAAGCTCCGGCCACGTCCTGCCTCTATCCACCGCCAAACCCGCTTGGCTCCTTCTATGGCCGGATCGGCTCCCATCATGTTGAAAACGGCCAGCGCATGTTCAGACAAGGGCGCCATCAAGCCTAGGGCGCGGGTCATGGTTTCAACCGTGACAGTGGTTTCCCACGCCGCCCTGTGAACATGCTCCGCGCAATGAAGCAATCCGGCAATCCGCGCAGCGGCTCCGGGAAGTTTCCCCGCCCAATCGCGGATATGCTCAAACCGCCCGCCATCCCGCATATGCTGTTCGACCGTCAAAGAAAACGCCAGCCATTCAGAATATCCTTCCGGCGCCAAGCTAAGGGCGTAAGGGGCAATATCCCCATCATCCGAAACCCGCACCGGTATCTCCAACGCCGCCCGTACACCAACCCGGTAAGCGTCGCGTATCTCTTGCGGGATAGGCTTTGTCTCCAGTTTCCGATACCCAAGCCGGGATTGTGGCAGGGCGTAAATGAACCGGGCCAGCAGTCCACGCCCACGGAATCCTGGGTTTTTCTCCAAACCACGTAACACGTCCGGCTGTGGCGAAAGGCCGATGGATAACGCGGGGTGACGCATATGAACCGATGGACGCGAGCCACGGTCAACACGGACGGATGCCCCAGCGTGGGATTGAAGATAAACATCGAGGTTGGGAATGCCGCTTGAGTAACGGCCCCCCATTATGTCGAAGAGGCCGCCTTCATCGGAAAGAATCCCGATCCGCTCCCCATGTTCAGCCATAACCTGTCCAAGTTTCTCGGGCGTTATGTCCTGCGCCCAAAGACGCGGGATGACGGGAAGCTCCGGCATGGAACTTTCGAGCATGGCGATTTCGGCCTTGAGCGCGGCCAAGTCTCCGGGCTTGGCCTTCGCCGCTTGGCCATGTAGCGCTTGAATCCGGGATTCTATGATCTTGCGTTCGGATTCAATCGCGGCCCGCTCCGCCCTCACCGCGTCGGATTTTTCGCGTTCCCACTCAATGAGCGGCTCCGTCATCGCCTGCATGACGGAAGTCTTGCGATTCCCGGAATCCAGAGCCGCCAGCGTCCAGATGTTTAGTGGTTCGTGATAACCATCCTTCACGCGGATGATTATTTTCCGCTGGAAGCAAGTCCCCAGAACCGCCAGACAAAACATCGCTGAAAGCTCCGGCGGGGTTTCGGTATGCTCCGCCACGGCGCGAATCATATCGCCAGTCCAGCCCGTTAACGATTCTAACGGGATTGGCGGAAGCGTGGGAGAGTCCAGCAGGACGGGCGCAGGCCAGTCTGTTTCATCCAGCTCTGCATGATTGCCCGCCGCCGCCGCCGCGGATTCAAAAAGGGCGCTTAAGATAGTTTTGAATTCATCGCCGCGTTTAAGATGAAGTTCCGAAAGGTCTTTGGTTTCTTCGGGAAGCCTGATTTCAAGGATGGCCCCGGTGTAGCCTATGGCTCGAAGATGAGCGGGAAGCTTGACAGCGAAGGTATCACCGCCCTTGTCCGGTTCACGAACGTAATAGATGCGAGTCAACCCTTCGAGGTGTTCGAGTTTGACAACCTTCACCCCGTCGGCTCCGGGAATCCCCAAGGCGGGGAAGCCGTGGTAATGCGCTGTCCAAGTGTCGGATTCGCCCTCTACGAAAACGGCGTATCCGGCTTGCCGTGCCTTGTCCAATAGGTGAAGTCCGTAAACCGTTTGCCCGGCTCCTGCAAGCCAGCGTGAACCATCTCCGGCCTTGAGCGTGGTTCGTAGCCGATCTCGGAAGACAGAACCGTTATGATTGAAATACGGAATCACTACGCCGTCGGCGCTATCGGCCATCTTAAACGTGTCGCGCAAAAAGTCTTCGGGAAGCTTTTTGTGAGCCGCCAGTTCGCAAACCGTGACGGGTTTCCGCCGTGTGGCTTTGGTGGATGGGATTGACGGCCTCGACGCTGGGCTGTCATGTGAGCCTCTGCCGCCGTTATCAAAGAACAGGTCGCGCAGTTCAAGGCCAAGCGCGTCCGTTATGCTTTTTGGGTCGCAACCCGCAAAGCATTTCACCAGCACACCAGCTTGTCCGACGCTAACCGAAAGGCTCCTCTGTTTATCGGGATGACTTGGACACAGGGCCGTCCAGCTCGCCGGGCCGGATTTTTTTATGCCTTTGAGAAGTGAAAGGAATGAGTTTGTTTCCATATCACGCCACTACCAGCTCGCTCATATGTCATACCTGTCCGAATATTCGGCCGCAAGCATCCGGCGCGGATAGCCAAACTTTCGATGAACAGTATCAACCAGATTACGCCTGCTACGCCGCCGGAGACGGTCTTCATGCTGAATCCAAATTGGCGTGATTAGGGCGCACGGGCTGGCCTTGGGGCAGGTGGAGCAATCACCACGTTCGTAAGGTTCGTGGGCGTGTCCGAAGCAATACAGCGGTGTTGGTGGTTCAGGCATTTGTGTGATAATCTTGGGGCTGAATTGAACGTCTTTTCTTGCGCCACCCCCGCCCTGCAAGGCGGGGGTTTTTTTTATGAATGGTTCGCTCATTTTGCCACCTCCGACGTGGAAGTCCGTCCCCGGTTTGACAGATACTTTTCCAAGTCAGATTTTCGATAACGGACAGCTCGCCCAACTTTCAAATACATTGGGCCAGACCCTAACCATCGTTGCCGCTCCATCCAAAAAATAGAAATGTTCAACATTTCAGCCGCTTCCTTCGCAGTCAAAAGGGAGTCTTTCGAGTCCATACAAACCTCCAAAAAATTACTATTTGTTGGGGTCAGCTTAGGGCTTATTGAGGAATCGAGCTGGGGATGAAAACTAAACAAAAACAGGTGGGGTTTTAGTCCCACCTATTCAGGGATGGCGCCCTAACCGCGCTTTTTGCGGCGTGGATCGAGAGAAGGGATGCCCTCTAACGCGGATTTCACGAGCGAGGAAACTGTGTTCCCGTCGCCTATGAGGGCAACGTTATCGCCGACTATTTCAAAAAACTCACGAAGAAATTCAGCGAATTTCAGTTGAGGGCGCGGATTTACGCCGAAGTGTAAAAGCGCACCGGCAAGGGTTTTGGCAATCACCTCTCTTGACTTAGTCGGCCTTCCTCCCTTCAATAACTTCTTGTCGCTATCAGACAATTGTTTCTTCATCGTTGCCCGTAGTTTAGGCATTGCGGCCAGGTTTTCAGGGTATATTGCGGGAATGTCTTCACGATTGATGATTATGTCCGTGTTAGGCGGGTCGTATCTCTTAAGGATTTCCATTGTACGCTCATGCAATATCTCTTTCAGCGGCATGTCCAAGGCTTTCTGTAAACACCGAAGCCGCACTTCCAACGCGGTTAAAAACTTATCAGGGAAAAAATCTTCAACGGTTGTTTCATAACCTTTGGACCTTGCCTCGTCAAAAAAAACACCCAGCTTTGCGCGCACGG
>JADGAO010000176.1 GCA_015231995.1 Nitrospinota bacterium
ATAGTTGAGTGTTTTGTTTCCACCCACCCCCTGCCCCCTCCCCTCAAGGGAGGGGGGAAAAAAACCACGGTCTCCCAAATTTGACATCTCATCTTCCCTGAAAGATACTTAGCGCCTATGGAAAATACCATCTGGCACAAAATAGACGCGCATCTGTTCCGCCTCCTGGGGTTGGGCTTGGGAGTGTTCGGGGTGACGGCTCTGATCAAGAACAACCCGTCGGAAATCCTGTTTTCGGATTACTACGGAATCTCTTTTCTTGTCATCTTCGCGTTGACGGGGACATATTCGCTTTTTTCGATTGTGACTGCGGTTTTATCCGCCGGAGAAAAAACCGAAAAAAAATAAACCCGTGGATTGGGGTTTTGGGGGGATGGATTCCACGGGTTTATAACAAAGTTTTGAGAGTGAAAAGCAAGAGGGGGTTTCTCAAAACCTCGCTTGGGGTCGTAATTTAATAGCCCTTGCTTATTGATATCTGCACTTGAAGCGCCAAACTTATCTGTTTGATTATCCTGGCCTATAAATTGCTCTTGTTCTTTTTCTGCGACAATAACGTCGGTTTGGCGGATAATTTTGTCGTACATCTCACGGTTTAAGCGATGATTGATAATGAAACCGCGCTCATGAACGAATATCCTCTTTTCCGCAACGTCATGGCCGTACCAGCCGACGGCGAAGAAAAACGAATGGTCGCCATCTACGATCCAGAAAACTATTCCGACCAATCGCTCATGGTCAGCGCCACAGCCTTTTATCTGATCACGTTGATGGATGGGGTTCGAAGCGTAGAGCAGATCGGCGACGAGTTTTTCAGGATATCAGGCCAACGGGTGGGCATCAACGACCTGCGCGGGTTGGTAAAGTCGCTCGACGACGCGCTTTTGTTGGACAATGAGAGGTTCAGGGTTCGTAAAGAAGCGGCGGTAAAAGAGTTTTTGGCCCTGCCGACGCGCCCATCCGCGCTCGCCGGGAATAGTTACCCGGCGGACAGCGCGGAATTGGCGAAAGCGCTGGACGCAAGCATGGCCGGGGAGCCTGTCACGGATCCGTCCCTTCTGCGGGCGATAGTAGTTCCCCACATAGATTTCCGTGTGGGCGGCGACATGATGGGCGCTGGCTGGAGAGAGGCGGCTAAAAGCGGCGCGGATATATTCGTGATACTGGGCGTGGGGCATTCGCTTATGGAGGATTTCGTCTCCTGCCTCGACAAGGATTTCGACACGCCGCTGGGGCCGATGCGCGTGAACAGCCAGTTCATCACGAAACTTGCGGACAACTTCGGCGAAAGCGTCTGCGCCCAGTTGAACGCCCACAGGAACGAGCATTCGATAGAATTTCAATCACTGTTCATGGCCCGCCTCTTTTCCGAAAGGCCGGATGTTACGGCGGTCCCGATACTGCTATCGTTTCCCGAAACGGTTTGGGAGACGGATCATCCGAAGTTCAACGGAGCAAGAGTGGAAAGGTTCGTCCAGGCCCTGAAGAAAACGGCGGAGGAGTGCGGCCGCAAAGTCATGTTTGTCGCCAGCGTGGATTTTTCACATATCGGACACAGGTTCGGGGACGATCACGCTTTGGACGAGACGGAACTGGCGAGAATAGAAAGCGACGATATGCAACTCATCGAACGGATAAACGATTCCGATATCGCCGGTTTCATTGAAAAGATACAAAAGGTCAATGTCTCCAACAAGGTATGCGGCTTCCCGGCGTTGTTCACGATGCTGGGGGTTGTTGGAAAGACGAAGGGACGATTATTGGGTTATCGCCAGAACATGGAAGGCGAGAGGGAGAATGTTGTGACGTTCGCCACTATGACGGTAAGCGGTTGACCCCTCTGATGCGTTATAATATGAAGCTATGCCGGAAACCGGCTAATCAACCGTTTTAGGATGAAACATGGAAACCGAGACGATAAAAGGCGTTTTTTACGAGAGCAAGAAGATCGAGGCCGGCACGATGGGCACCAAAAGAACCCATGACACGTCTCATGACCTTCACTACTACGCCAAGACAAACCCGAAGGGCGAGGTTGACCTGTTTTACCTGAAGCCCGACGGCGCCCCGACCGCCATAGTGGTGGACACCGTGCCTATGGAAGCCTTCAAGGCGCGGTTCAAGGATTGCGCCACCCACGAGTGCGATTTGAAACCCAAGAACGAGGTGGACAAAAAAAAGGAAGCCGCTCTCAAAAAAACCGCAGTCGGCAAACTGCACCTCGATAAAAAAGAGTTCCACGCCGCCGCGTTCGAGTTCGGCCAGGCGATAAAGGCTGATGGAGAGAACCTGGAGGCGCATCTAGGCAAAGGCAAAGCTCACATAGAACTCGGCGAAGTGGACAAGGCGCGCGAAACGTTCGCCAAGATGGCCACGATAGACTCCCTGTACGACAAGGACAACAAACACCTGTTTAACGAGTACGGGATCGAGTTGAGAAAAGGCAAGATGTACGACATGGCCATCGAGAACTACGTAAAAGCGATAGAGATAGACCCGGACGACGAGGCGTTGCACTTCAACCTCGCCAGGGCCAACCACGAAGGCGGCAAGATTGAACCGGCTGTGGAAAGCCTGAAAAAAGCGCTTGCGATAAGGCCGGACTTCAACGAGGCGAAGCTTTTATTGAATGCGATAACGAAGGCCGGGATGAAGTGAGAAAACCTCCCCATATGAAAAGGGGAGGTTTGTGAGATTTATTTCTTCAGGACTTTCTTGAGTTTTTCCTCAAGCACGGCGGCTGTGAACGGCTTGACCACGTAATCGTTGACCCCGGCCTGCGCCGCGGCGATGATGTTATCCTTGAGAGCTTCGGCGGTGACCATGATGATGGGTACGTTTTTGGTGTTCGGATCCGCCCTGACGGCTTTGAGAAACTCCAGCCCGCTCATCTGTGGCATGTTCCAGTCCAGCAATATCACGTCGTAATGGTTCTGCTGAACCTTGGGAAGGGCTGTAGCGCCGTCGTCGGCCTCGTCAACGTTCTTGATGTTGAGCTGGCCCAGGATGTTCTTCTCTATCTTCCTCATGGTGGCGAAATCGTCCACCACAAGCACTTTCAAATTAGGATCAATATCGCTCATCTTCTCTCCGATGAAAGATAAAAAGAACTCTTATTTCCTCAATTATCATAAAGACATATCCAGCGGAGTCAAGACAAATTCCAGAAAACGGGAAGATGCGGCAAGTGTGATTGGCCAGGCGCTCAAAGCCGGTGGATATTACTTTTTATGGGATTCCCCGCTCTCCGCCGCCTCGTTGAGTTCCCGAAGAAACGTCTCCACATCCAGCCCATGGACGGCCGCTCCCCAAGCCACGGTTTCCACTTTCCCGCCGCCGCAGGATTTGCATCCCATCCGGTGGGCCTCGAACACCCTTGCCGTCGCAGGGATGGATTTCATCACTTGGTGGATGACCTTGTCTTTCGTTATTTTTCCCATGAGAGATATTCTATCATACACGCCCGGCGACACAATCGGGGCATTCTTCGCTGGCGTTCGGAATGACAACCACGTTAAATTACACCCATGAAACAAAAACCGGTCATCCATATCATTGACGGGGCGGGATACTATTTCCGCGCCTACTTCGCCATACGCCAACGGCTCGCGACAAAATTCGGCCTTCCCACGAACGCTGTCTATGGCTACTCGCTCATGCTGAAAAAGATAATCAAGGACAGAAACCCCGATCATCTTCTCATCGCGTTCGACAGCCGGGAAAAAACGTTCCGCCACGAAATGTTCGCGGACTACAAAGCCCACAGGCCGGATATGCCAGATGACCTGGCCGTTCAACTGCCTTACATAGACAGGCTCATTGACGCGCTCAACATCCCGACTACCAGACTGCCCGGATGGGAGGCGGACGACCTGATCGGCTCCATCAGCGCCACCGCCGTGAAAAACGGTTACGACGTGGTCATCGTCTCGTCGGACAAGGACATGCTTCAACTCATCGGGCCGGGCGTAATAGTGTTCGACCCGATGAAGGACAAAACATATCTGCGTGACGATGTGGTGGAAAAATTCGGCGCGCCGCCGGAACTGGTCACGGACGTGCTCGGATTGATGGGCGACTCGTCGGACAACATCCCCGGCGTGCCCGGCGTGGGTGAAAAAACCGCGATGTCGCTGGTGAAAGAATACGGCGATATCGAGAATGTCATCGCCTCCGCCGGAAAGATGGGAAAGAAAAAACTTGCCGACAACCTTGTCCAGTACGCGGATCAGGCCAGGCTTTCCAAGACGCTCGCCACCATCGCCACAAACGCGCCGGTGGAGTTCGCCCCGGACAATTGGAAAGTTCGCCCTGGCGACGAGGCGAAGTTGAGGGAGCTTTTCGCCGAGCTTGAGTTCACCTCTCTGCTAAAAGAATTGGCTCCGGCGAAATCGGCCCTCCCCCGCAACTACACGGCGATTCTCGACGAGCCGGCGTTTGCCGCTCTGCTTGCGGAACTGGAAAATTCCAGCGGATTCGCCGTGGACACGGAAACCACGTCGCAGGAGCCGATGCGGGCAACGCTTGTCGGGATAAGTTTCTGCGCGAACGAAGGGAAGGCGTATTACATCCCGCTCCGACACGATTATGAAGGCGCGCCGGAACAACTTCGAATCGAAAACGTCATCGCGCGCCTGGCCGGGATTCTTGAAAACGAGCGGATACCAAAATTCGGGCACAACATAAAATACGACATGATCGTGCTGGCGGGGGAGGGTGTCCGCGTATCCCCTATCGGCATGGACACGATTATAGCCTCGTACCTTCTCGACCCCGGTGGGACGCATGGCCTTTCCAAAGTGGCGATGGACAGGCTGGGCGAGAAGATGACCGAGTACGCCGAGTTATGCGGCTCCGGCGTTAAACAGATAACCTTCGACAAGGTTCCCGTGCAGTCCGCCACCGATTACTCGTCCGCCGACGCGGACATGACGTTGCGCCTCGCCAATATGCTCACACCGGAGCTTGAATCGGCAGGTCTTAAAAAGCTGATGGACGATGTGGAGACGCCGCTGGTTTACGTCCTTGCGCGAATGGAAATGAACGGCGTAATGGTTGACCCGAACGCGCTGGCGGAGCTTTCCGCGATCATCGGTGGGAACATACAGGTTTACGAAAAAGCGATACGCGATATCGCAGGGGAGGATTTCAACCCAAACTCTCCAAAACAGCTTGGCGAATTGTTGTTCGATAAACTGAACCTCCCCGGCGGGAAGAAAACGAAAACTGGTTACTCCACCGATCAGGATTCGCTCGAAGCCCTTGGAGAGATGCACCCTCTGCCAAAGCTCATCGTTGAATACCGCCAGCTATCGCGGCTCAAAAGCACGTACGCCGACAGCCTGCCGCGTCTTATCAATCCGCGCACCGGACGCATCCACACATCGTTCAACCAGACCGTGGCGGCGACGGGGCGGCTTTCGTCTTCCGACCCGAACCTGCAGAACATTCCCATCCGCACGGAGCTTGGACGCAAAATACGATGCGCCTTCACCGCTCCGCCCGATTGCGTGATTATCTCCGCCGACTATTCGCAGATAGAACTCAGATTGCTTGCCCATTTTTCGGGCGAAACGCGATTGCTCGAAGCGTTCCGAGACGGGGAGGACATCCATTCCCGCACAGCCGCCGAACTTTTCGGGGTAAGCTCCGGGTTTGTGACTCGCGATATGCGGCGTGTCGCAAAAACGGTCAACTTCGGCGTTATCTATGGCCAGACGCCGTATGGATTGTCGCGGGAACTTAAGATTCCGCAGGGCGAGGCGAAACGATACATCGAGAATTATTTCCGCAGATATCCGGCCATCCGGCGATATATGGATGACGTGATCGAGTCCGCCCGCAAATCCGGCTATGTGACCACCATTCTAGGCCGACGCAGGAACCTGCCGGATTTAAACGCGACTAACGCCGCCGTCCGCAACTTCGCCGAACGCAACGCCGTCAACACACCCATGCAGGGTAGCGCCGCCGATTTAATTAAGATGGCGATGATACGGATTCACGACCGGCTGGAAAAGGAGAGGTTCTCTGCGAAAATGATTTTACAGGTTCACGACGAGCTTGTGTTCGAGTCACCGGAAAACGAGTCCGCGAAACTGATGGCTATGGTGAAAGAGGAGATGGAAGGTGTGTATCAGTTATCCGTTCCGCTGGCGGTGGATGTGAAAGCCGGGAAGAATTGGGATGAGGCGCATTGAGGCAGATTAAACTTGCCTGGCGAACACCGACACCAGCATCATCAAGTAACCGGCGGACACACCGATAATCCCGCCCATGACAGCGATCAGGTAGATGGCGTCATTCGCATTCCTGCTGTGATTCACACGCATCGCCGCCTCTTGCCAATCAAGCTTGATAAAATTAGCGCCACCGGTTACGCCGACAAAGCCGTCACAAGCACGACCATGTACACGCCGACAAGCGCGACCATGCCACCGATAAAAGCGAAAAGGTATTTGCTCTCTGGAACCTCATCTCTTGTCTTGTTCTCGTCCATTTTCGTTTCTCCCGAATAATGTTGTTTGTTATCGTCGGATACGGTTTCGATAGCGTGTTACGCTACCAGACCCGTGACCAATATCAACGTGTAAGCGCTCGCAAGAGTGAACATGAAAGCGTCTCTTATCATCGTGGCGTCCATTTTCGTTTCTCCTAAACATTGTTATCGTTCGTACACGCTAATACATGATTGCAACGCTCGTGCCAATGCCGCAAGCCATTGTAATATTGTTATTTATCACGCAGGCTTAGAAAAAGACTACGCGCTCATGTACGGATAAGCGACATCCGAGCGTCTTGTTATTGGGCGGATTGGACAAATGTCGGGAGTTGTCGCCAAATGGTATAAAACAGAAGCGACAAACGCTGTTCGAGGTGGTCTTCACCTCCATCTGGTAGGGGCGCATCATGATGCGCCCGTCGTTAAAGGAAGGGCGGCTCCCGAGCCGCCCCTACAGGGACGGCGGGGTGAAGAACACCCCTTTTGTCCCCCTTAGGAAGGGGGACCGCAACGTAGTTGCGAGGGGGTTTAACCCC
>JADGAO010000177.1 GCA_015231995.1 Nitrospinota bacterium
CGATTTCTGCGCTCTCTTCACCCTCTCCCCTTGCGGGAGAGGGTGGCCGGAGGCCTGGTGAGGGGTGTGAAAACAATTTATACCACCCTCACCCTGCCCTCTCCCGTCAAGGGAGAGGGTAAGAAGTCGGCGCCTTGCCCCTATATTTGCGCCCACCACCCTGCCCTCCCCCCGCAAGCGGGGCGAGGGTGAATGAGGCGCGATCGCCGTAGGGGCGAACCTGCGTGTTCGCCCATCCTGAGGGCAGGCACGCAGGCCTGCCCCTACGAGAGACGCCGATTTCTGCGCTCTCTTCACCCTCTCCCCTTGCGGGAGAGGGTGGCCGGAGGCCGGGTGAGGGGTGTGAAAACAATTTATACCACCCTCACCCTGCCCTCTCCCGTCAATGGAGAGGGTAAGAAGTCGGCGCCTTGCCCCTATATTTGCGCCCACCACCCTGCCCTCCCCCCGCAAGCGGGGCGAGGGTGAATGAGGCGCGACCGCCGTAGGGGCGAACCTGCGTGTTCGCCCATCCTGAGGGCAGGCACATAGGCCTGCCCCTACAGGTGAATACGGGACGAGGGTAATAAGAGGCGCGACCGCGCCAAAAAGATTGTTTAGAAGGTTACGAAGTAACTGACTGACTGCAATCTCCTTGCCTTTGCCGCATGGATTATCCCCCTTGTGGATTCGTGTGTAAGCGGATTATGCGTCCATTATTGGATTTGCGCCGTAGGAGTCAAGAGTTTTCTTACGGGGGCGAAGAAGTGGAGCAATCTTTGGGAGCCGTGGTCAGGCGCCACGGGGAAGCGAAATCTGGGATTATTATCTTTGACAACGCTAAAGGCCTACGCCGAACCGCGCGAGGGGAGGCAATCTGAAAGCCCGTCCGCTTAATGGGAAATATACAATTGTACATCTGTATATTTGTATAAATATACAAGAATACAAAAAAGCGTATAAAGCGCATGCGGGTTATTTGTCGTATAAAACTAAAAAGTCTCTTGGACTTAAGATTTTCACTCCGCCATATTCTGGCGCGGGAAAGTGTTTTTTATTTCCGGTGATAATTGCATCCGCTTTTACATGGCATGCTACATCCAGATACATTGCGTCATTTTTATCCGATAGCTTAAATCCCGACGGAGCGGGGTTAACCAATTTTGAGTGATTTCCCAAAATCTTTACATATTCATAAGTTCTCCACCTGAAATTGGCGAACTTAGGTTTATCGATCGTGCGCAGGCACTCATCGAGAATATTTTGGGAGACAAAGCAAAAATGATCCCTGATCGCTAGCGTAAAAACGCGCCGACAGGCTCCGTCCGATAAACCCGCTGAGATAATGACATTACAATCAAGAATTATCCTCATCGTGAATCAGGATCGCCGCCGGGTTTTATTTTTTTTCTTTTCCGTCCGCACCTCCTGTATTTGCTCGTTCACGACTCGCATTAATTCGTTTTCCGATAAATTGGAAAGTTCATCGTCAACATGGATTTTGCCAAGCTCTTCAATGCGTTTTACAGCCTGCCGTCTTAGCAGGTCTAGCGGGCGCACCAGTATTCCGTCTTCCCGCAGATCGAATTCAATTACATCTCCAATATCAATGTTGAATACTTTCCGATATTTTTTGGGAACGGTGATCTGGAAGCTTCGGTTCACTTTTCCGGTGGATGTCTTGGTTGTGCTCATGGTGGTTTCCATATAGTAAATTACTGTTTTAGTATAGTCTCCATCGGTTCAGGAGTCAAACAGCAGGGGAGCGGGGGCGCGGTTTAAATCTTTTTCCTTTTTTCACCTTTACACAAGAAAAGCAGGGGACCCCGCATTCAATCGGAAAGCCTGTCCGCTTAATGTCATTATGTATATATGTACAAATATATAAAAATACAAAAAGTTTTTATTTCCCGTACAGGGATAAAAACTCATGTGGCCGCAAAATCCTGACGGTTCCGTAAAAAGGCTCTGGAAAATGCGCCAGGTCGCCGGTGATCAAAATATCGGCCTTGGCGGAGAACGCGGCCGCCAGATAAATTTCATCGTCAGGATCGGCCAGTTTGAAAGGGTTTACGGCTCCCGTCACTTCTTCAGCGACTTTTTCCAAGCGGTCAGCGATCATCTCGATGGGTTCTCTGTGTTTGCGCAATCTCGGTTTGTTTATCGTGATTCTGTATTCCTCCAATATTTCCTTGGACACAATACAGCGGTGGTTTAGTAAAACCTCCCGAATGACTCGGTAGCATGTGCCGCCGGGTTTGAGACCGGCTCCGATAATGACATTGCAATCCAGAACGATTTTCATCATCGGGTAGCGTTAAATTTGCGCCCCGTCCGCTGTTTTTTACGCTCGGCCCGGACTTTCCGTATTTGCTCATTGGCGATTTTGATAACATCCTCTTCGGCCATGTTGGCGAATTCGTCGTTGACTTTATCCCGCTTCGCGAAAGCTTCATCCATTTCCGCCACCAGTTTTTTTCGGTCAATAACCACCGGCCGGTAAATGACTGCTCCGTTCTCTTCGCTGGCTTCCAGATAATCTCCTTCGGTGAGGTTGTATTTTTCCCGAAAGTCCTTGGGAAGCGTGACTTGGAAACCCCTGGCTATTTTTTTGAGGGCTGGTTTGTTTGCGTTCATGGTGGTCATCTCTGGAATTGTTAAATTGTAAATTACAATATTAGTATAATCTCCATCGCTTCAGGAGTCAAACGGTAGGGGAGCCGGGCTTCGCCGGAATGCGAATGGGTATGCGCTGTTGCAAAAGCCGCGAAAATCCTTGACACCCCAGTCCGCCAATTGCTAAATTTACGTTTTCTGCCGGTGAGGTTCGCCTGTCTTTGGCGTTGTTAGCTATCTAGAGGCCCAATATGCCGCAGGATGACAAAGGGGATTCGAAGCTTGCGGCTCTAAAGAAGTTTTATCTTCTGGGAACCATCGGCGTTCAGCTTGCGGTGTCCATTATTATCGGTTTTCTGATGGGCCTGGGGCTAGACAGATGGCTTGATACAAGTCCGCTGTTCATGCTGGTGTTCATTGTTTTCGGCGTGGCGGCGGGTTTTTTGAACGTTTACAGGGTTGCGATGAAAGAAGGGGCGGACTGAACGATGGAGGTTACGCCGTTAGAGGTTAGGGCCGCCGAAGGCGAAACGATTTTTTTCATCAAGCTCTGTTTTGCGGTTTACGCGACGGCGCTGGCGGTTACATCAGTTTTTTTTGAGTCCGGCGCGGCGCTTTCCGTTGCGCTCGGCGGGGGTGTCACCCTGCTGAACCTGCGGTTTTTATCCGTTTTTCTTAAAACTGTCCTGTCCGGCGGAGTTTCCGAGGGATACGCCAGGATGGCGGCGGTTATTTCGTTTTATGTAAGATTTACGGCTTTTGGCGCAAGTCTCTATTTCCTTGCGGCGAAAGGAATGGTAAACTTTCCCGCGCTGGCAGTCGGCCTTTCGGTTGTTCCGGTGGCGGTGTTGGCGTTTGCGGTTGTTAAAAGTTTGAAAGCTGTGAAGGGCGATTATGGTAGAGCCTATTAACTATATTGTCATACCCGGGTTTGAACATCATGCGTACGTGACGTACACATGGGTGATAATGATCGGGTTCATGGCGATGGCGGTTTTGCTTCGCGGGGCTATGAAGATCGTCCCCGCCGGTTTCCACAACGTGCTTGAAACGATAGTCTACGAGCTGGCGCAGTTCGTGGACACCATATTGGGGCACGAAGGGCGCAAGTTTTTCCCGCTTATCGGCGCGCTTGCGTTTTTCATCCTTTGCGCCAACTTCATCGGGCTTGTCCCCGGTTGCGTCTCCCCCACGGCCAACATCAACACCAACATCGCCATGGCGCTCACGGTGTTCCTCATTTATCAATACGTCGGTTTTTCCCATCACGGGATTGGATACATAAAACACTTCATGGGGCCGGTCTGGTGGATGGTTCCGCTGATGCTTCCAATCGAGGTGATTTCACATTTGGCGCGGCCGGTCACGCTGGCAGTGCGGCTTTTCGGCAACATACGCGGGGAGGAGCTGGTGATACTGGTTCTCGGTTTCCTTATCCCGCTGTTCCTGCCGATGCCCATGATCGCGTTTGCGGTGTTCACCAGCGTCCTGCAGACGCTGGTTTTCATATTGTTGTCGATGGTATATATCGCGGGGGCGCTTGAGGAGTCTCATTAATAACGACGCCGTATCGCGTTTGATGAATCACCGTACGGAATTTTTCAAGGAGGTTTGAAAGTGAAAAGGTTTCTTAAGGCCGCTGGTTTGGCTACGTTTTTGGCGGCGGTAATGTTCGCGCCGATGGCTTTGGCGCAACACGACGCTGGCGCGGCCGGCGCGGCTGTCGGGCAGGAGGGCAGGTATGCCGGACTGTTCGGCTACATAGCCCTCGGTTGCGTGGTGGGTCTGGGCCTCGCCGCTGGCGGTGGCGGTATCGGCATGGGTAACGCCGTTTCTGGCGCGTTGAACGCCATGGCCAGAAACCCCGGCTTCTACGGCAGGATATTCACGAACATGCTCATCGGCCTTGCGCTGATCGAGTCGCTCGTCATCTACACGCTCGTCGTGGTTCTGCTGTTGCTGTACGCGCGCCCCTTCTAAAGAGAGTTAACAGAGCTAATAAAACGGCTGGCGACGGGCTTAAACGGCCCGTCTCCAGCCGTTTTTCGTTTTGAGGCGGAGAGCAAATCCGCGTCTGCGATGGCCTGTCGCCAAATGGTAAAATAGAAGCGACAAACGCTGTTCGAGGTGTTCTTCACCTCGAAATACTTGTCTTTTAATCCCGGATTCCGAGTTGAAATTGGATTTTGTGTTCAATTGTTGAGACGGGAAATAAAATCATCGGTTTCGATAGACGATCCGCTGTAGGGGCGGGTCGCCCCTACAAAACAAGGACATACGTCTTGTGATGGGGTTCAACTTTGGAATTCGGGTTAATGTGAATTTATTCTTCCTTAAGGAGGGCGGGGTGAAGAACACCCATGCCGAGTATTTGGGAGACAGCCCCGCGATGGCGATATGTTATACTTGTATAGCGCATCATGGAGATGAAGGAATGTTGGCTTTAAGGTTGCCGCCTGATATCGAGAAACGGCTGGACAGTCTTGCCAAAAAAACAGGCCGGACGAAGACCTATTACGCCCGCGAAGCGATTCTCCGCCATTTGGAGGATATGGAGGATATCTATATCGCCGAAAAAAGGCTGGAGGATATCCGCACTGGGCGGAGCCGGACACGCACTCTCGACGAGGCGTCAAAATAATCGTCGGGAATGGCGGGTTTCAAACCCGCCCCTACGATGGCGCGTTGTTGCTCGTCCTAAACCTTCACACCCTGGCTGAGGGGTCGAAAAGCTTCTGGTATTCTTCCAGCGCGTATTTGTCCGTCATCCCGGCGATATAATCGCAGATCAGCCTACGCCTGTTTTCCGTGGCGAGCCGTTTGCTTACATGCGGCGGCAGAAGCTCTGGCTTGCGGTCGTACTTCGTGAACAACCCGCTCACCACCCCGTACGCCTTCTCCTCCATCCTCAGCACCCTGTGGTGTGAATACATGTTGGCCTTGAGGAACTTCTTCAAATCCCGATGTTCCTCATCCATCTCCGGCGAGAACGACACCACCGGCCACGGCGCCCGCCTCGCGTCATCAGCCTTTTTCAGGGCTATCATACGTATGTTGTTGGCGGTGTTGTTGAGCGCGTCCTCGACCTGGGCGTTTATTATCCGGCGGATGATGTAATGACGCGCGATCTTAGGCGTCATTCCCTCTTTTGACATGATGGTCTGGTGGAACCGCCTCCACAACGGCGCGTTCTCCATTTCACGAAAGGCCAGCAGGCCCGACTCCAACCCGTCGTCAAGGTCGTGGCTGTTGTATGCGATGGCGTCCGAAATGTCCACCACCTGCGCCTCCAGCGACGGGTGTTGAAACTGCGCGAACTCCGACATCGTCGAGTCGCCGGAACGTTTGGAGTGTTTGGCGATGGCCTCGCGGGTCTCCCATGTCAGGTTCAGTCCGCGGAACCCCGTATATTTGTTTTCGATATGATCAACGATCCGCAAGGCGTGCGCGTTGTGCTCAAACCCTCCGTCCTCGCGCATAAGCGCGTCCAGCGCCTTCTCGCCGGAATGGCCGAAGGGCGGATGCCCGATGTCGTGGGATAGGGCTATCGCCTCGCACAGGTCTTCGTTGAGGCGCAGGGTGCGCGCCATGCTCCGCGCTATCTGCGCCACCTCGATGGTGTGGGTGAGGCGCGTGCGGTAATGGTCGCCTTCGTGATAGACGAAGACCTGCGTCTTGTACTCGAGCCTTCGGAACGCGGCGCAGTGGATGATCCTGTCCCGGTCGCGCATGTAGGCGGTGCGGAACGCAGGCTCTTCCTGCGGGTGGCGCCTGCCACGGCTCCGTCCGCTCAAAGAGGCGTAGGAGGCCAGGTTCTCCTCCTCTATCCTCTCCGCTTCCGCCCTGTTCCTAAGCATCGCCGATACGCCTCGTCAGCCCAGCATCTCGTCCGGCAAGACGAGCCTCTGGACAGGTTTACCATTGACGAAATGGCTCTCGAAAATCTCCTCCACGTCTTCCGGTTTCACCCCGCCGTACCAGACGCCTTCGGGATAAACCACCACGATAGGCCCCAACTGGCAGGGGCCGAGGCAGGA
This sequence comes from Nitrospinota bacterium, assembly GCA_015231995.1. Classification (GTDB taxonomy): domain Bacteria; phylum Nitrospinota_A; class UBA7883; order UBA7883; family JACRLM01; genus JADGAO01. The sequence goes on from JADGAO010000177.1 coordinate 6,633, forward strand.
ACGAACGCCGCTAACGAGAACCTGGCCGTACATGTTGCGGGTCGCAAGCGCGTCGCCGAATTTCTGCCAGACGGCCAAGGAGTTTTTCTGGGCGCAACTGCCTTTGGGATGCCCTTCGGGCCGTTGGTTGACGCAGATTAAAACGTGAAATCGAGGCTTGGGCATACATCAAACTCCAAAAATACTTCAATAAGCCAAAGCGCGTTCTTTAAGGGTACCGCGCCCATTTAGATGAGCGATAACTATATTCCAGCTTCCAAGAAAAGAGCAAGTTTTCCGGGATGGGGGTGATGTCATCCTTGTATATTAAGAGTAAGAGATAAAGCATAAGCGGGTTATCGATCAG
>JADGAO010000178.1 GCA_015231995.1 Nitrospinota bacterium
CGTCAATGTATATACGTGTCTTGTGGAGCCTGCCCGCCGCCGCCATCAGCTTGGGCCAGTCGCTCTGGGCCAGATACCCTGTGCGTAACCGCTGGCCGGAGACTTTCGCCTCGGAACAGAGAAGACGCAGGGCCAACTGTTCCGCCGACATTTCCAGCGAAAAAATGGCCGCCACGCTCTGTTCGTTGATCGAGGTCATGTTCTGCACGATGTTTATGGCGAACGCCGTCTTGCCCATCGAGGGGCGCCCGGCGACGATTATCAGGTCGGACGGTTGCAGACCAGCCGTCTTCTCGTCCAGGTCGCGATAACCGGTGGGCGCGCCGGTGACGAGCTGTTTTGTGGAATAGAGCGTCTCGACGGTTTTGATGGAGTCCATGATGACGCTTCTGAGCGGAACCAGCGTCTTTCTAACCCTCTGCTGTGAGATGTCCAGCACCATCCGCTCAACTTTGTCTAGCAGGGCTTCCACATCCTCCGACTCTTCGAAAGCCAGCGTCACCACCTCGCCCGCGACGGTGATAAGTTTGCGGAGCACCGCTTTTTCCCGGACGATGCGCGCATGGGCGCGGACGTTGGCGGATGTGGGAACCATGTCCACAAGCTCGGCCAGATAGTCTATGCCCACCTCGCCGAACGTCCCCTTCTTGCGGAGGGCTTCGGAGACGGTCATTATGTCCACCGGCTCGTTACGCTCGTACAGGTCGAGCGCGGCCTCGTATATTTTCCTGTGGGAAGGTTTGTAGAAATCCTCCGGGCCGGTGATGGACTCTATGACTTTGGGGAGGGCTTCCCTGTCGAGCAGGATGGCGCCGAGCACGAACTGCTCCATCTCGATGTTCTGCGGCGGAGTCCTGCCGGGGCCTGAGCGTTCCCTGGGTATCTGAGGCGCTGGTTCGTTCATTTTGATTAGCCCGGCTCTCCCGTTAAATAGGGGATTATAGAGAACGGAGCGGATTGACGCAATGAGTCATGCGCGGTTCCCCCACTGAGCGTCCGCAATATTGTCATTCTGAGGCTCACGATCATTGTCATTCTGAACGAGCGTAGCGAAGTGAAGAATCTATCAATAGAATATTCTATTTTACTTTGATCCTTCGGTCGCGAGGCTCCCTCAGGATGACAAAAACATTGTCATTCGGAGCAACGCGAAGAATCTATCAAAAGATTTTTATTATACTTTGATCCTTCAGTCGAAGACTCCTTCAGGATGACAATCTTGATCCTTCGGTCGCCAGAGCTCCTTGAGGATGACAAAACATGAAAATCGTGATTATGCAAAGCCGTCTTTGTAAATGGGCCAGTCTAAAAACACTCTCACTTTGTGATATCATTTTCACCGGAAAAACAGGGAGATTGGAAATATGCGGGTTCTTCGCCAATTGCCGTTGCTTGCCGCGTTTGCCATTGTCGCTCTTAGCGCCGGTTCCGCGTGGGCCGAGGCCAAATTCCTCGGCAACGCTTCGTGCGAGAAGTGCCACAAAGAGATTTTCGACTCCTGGAAAAAAAGCATCCACGCCAAAGCGTTCGACCTGCTCGCCCCAAACACCCGGGCCGATAAAAAAAAGGAGGCCGGCCTCAAACCCGCCGAAGACTACCGCAAAGACAAGTCGTGCATGAATTGTCACGTCATGGGATGGGATGCGGGTGGCTATTCATTTGACAAACCCGCCGACGAATGGAAAGGCGTCGGATGCGAAGTCTGTCACGGAGCCGCCGAACGATATCTGGAGCTTCACGACAAAAAAGACCTAGCCAAACGGGATAAAAAACTAAAACAGGCGGGGTTGACCAAACCGTTGGAGAGTTCCGGCCCCGGCACGTGCGCCACCTGCCATTACAGTTTCGACAATCCCTATTCGAAAATCCGCGATAAAAACCGCGAGCGCAACTGGGCCGACCCGAAATGGAGGGAGACATACCATGTCGCGCCGAAAAAATAATCCGTCCGTCACGCGCCTCGTTTAAGGCCCGGACGCGACAGGGCTGTCCTTTCGCCATGTTCAATACGCAACGATACCTCGACCGTCTCCAGACCCGCGAGATGGGCAGGGCGCCGGTCGCGCTCGACGAGGTGGATTCCACAAACGACTGGATATCCCAGAGGCTCGCCACGCGGCAGGCGGCGATGATGGTGGCCGTGGCCGAGAAACAGACGATGGGACGCGGCAGAAGAGGACGGGAATGGATAAGCCGTCCGTTTGTGAACCTGGCCGCCTCCGTGGCGTGGCCGACGCCTCAGGATACTTCGCCAGGGTTGATCACCCTTTCCGCCGGGGTCGCCCTGGCGGAGGCGGTCGTGGAGGCTACGGGGCTTCCCACCGGGTTAAAATATCCGAACGACCTGATGATAAGGGGCAAAAAAGCCGGGGGCATATTGACGGAGCGCAAAACCGTCAACAGCGCTGTTTGGGCTGTCATCGGGTTTGGGGTAAACGTGAACACGGAGGAATGGATGTTCCCGGAAACCCTGCAAGGGTCCGCCACCTCATTGATGATGGAAAACGGCGGAATGCCCGTATCGCGCGAAGAACTGCTGGCGGCCACGCTCACGAAACTGGAGGCCATGCTCGACGGGCTTGGCCGGGGCGGCTCAAAAAAATCTATGATAAGGTATAAAATATTGTCAACCACCATCGGCCATGCGATAACAGTGACGGAAGGCAGGGAGACAATAACCGGAAACGCCGTGGATATGGGCGATGACGGCTCGCTTGTGATCATGACGGCTCCCGGCGTTTACAGAAGCGTCATGACCGGGGAGGCGCAAACCGGGGCGCATACATTCCGAATCGTGGAGGAGACATAATGGATCCGTGCAACCTGCTTGTCGTTGACATAGGCAATACGAACATAGTCCTCGGCGTGTACGAAGACGACAGGTTGTTGGCCCATTTCCGGCTGGACACCAAAAGCAGACGGACGGAAGACGAGTTCGCCGTCATAGTAAGCCAGCTTTTCGCATTGCACGGCATTTCCACGAAACACATCCGCGACGCGGTGATATCGTGCGTCGTGCCGCCCATCCTTAACACGATGGCGCGTTTCTGCTCCAAGACGTTTAACTGCGACCCATTGATCATCGGGCCGGGAACCAAAACGGGCGTACCCATAAACATAGACAACCCTCGGGAGCTTGGAGCCGACAGGATAGTCAACGCGGCTGGGGCGTTGGCGCGTTATTCGCCGCCGTTGATAATCGTGGATTTCGGCACCGCCATAACCATAGACGCAATATCGTCCAAAGGGGAGTATGTCGGCGGGGCGATTGCGCCGGGGATGCGTCTTTCGCTAAACGCGCTCTACCACAACGCCGCCAAACTGCCGGAGGTGGAGAGCGTTAAGCCCGCCTCCGTAATCGGCAGGAACACGATAGGCTCCATGCAGTCCGGCGCGTTTTACGGGTTCGCAAGCCTTGTTGACGGGATAGTCAACCGGATGAAACCTCTGCTGTCGCCGCCGGAACCTAAAGTGATCGCCACCGGAGGCGAGGCTCGGCTTGTTTCTCCCGCGTCCACGACCATAGAAAAAGTGGAGGATAACCTTACGCTGGAAGGTTTGAGGGTGATCTACCACAGGAACCGGCCAAGGAAGGATGGCGGGGAGTGAGGGGTTGAACCCGAAAACCGAAGTTGAAAGCGCCCTACCGCCTTATGCTTTTCTTTCTATTCTTGATTCTTCACTGCGCTCCGCTCCGCTCAGAATGACAAATAAGTAGTTGTTATTCTGAACGATAAGTAAGAATCTCACGCCAGCTTAGATTTTCGGACTTATTTGAACCTTCGGAACTGCTCAGATGTCATCCCTATGAGCTTCAGAATATTGCGTTCCACGCCTGGAGAAATATCTTTCCCAGAATGACGGGGGACAGGAAATGTGACTTGGCCGTTTGAAAAAATAACGTGGGAGCCTTTCCCCTGTCGAACGATCTTGTAACCAAGCTTTGTAAGGCGGCGTTCAATCTCCCGGAAAGAATAAGGCATGTCAAGCAGGGGTGAGCAACATTCTTACTTTACGTTCAGTTTCTATTTGCTCCAGATGATAATCAAGCATCATCTCTGCAACATTTTTAAGTTCGGTTTTGGCTTCCATTTTAGTGGAACCCCACGCGAAAAGATGAGGATGTTCCCTCACTTCGGCAAGGTATCCTTCACCGTCTTTGCGAATCGTTATTTTCATCTGATCATTTTACCCTAAGATTTACCCCAACAACAACGATGGTTAAAGGCGTATCTACGCCTTTTCCAGAGGTAAGTTCAATTTTTCAAAACCACTCCCTGCAGTTGTGCAGTTGGGGTCATGCAGTTGGGGTCAGGTCTTTACTTTTGATTTTTTACGGCTCGACGGGGTGTTTAGCGTCAGGCTTCATCCAGCCGTTTTTTTTCAGGAGCGCGGGCGTCCCCCCGCCCGCAAGCGTTTTATCGGGGGCAAACGCCCCGGTGAAACGCCAAAGACCTTCATCTCTCAAATCGCAAACGCCCTGTGCCATCCCACGTTCTTTCCTTCTGAACGCCGCCATCGAGTCTGCATTCAGACGTTGCTGGCGGGTTGTCGCCAGCGCTTCCAGACTAAAGACAGCGCACTTTGAAGACCTATGGGGCCGGTCAAGTTCTCGCCTGTTTTTCGCCACTGAAAATTCTCTAATGGAGTCCGGGATAAGGAGTCCGAGGTGAAGAACACCTCGGACAGCGATAACGAACACCTCGAATGGCCACAACGGTGTCGGCGTGTGCCACCCTGCAAAACGACGGGGCTTACGACCCTTTGATGAACCGCAGGCTCCGGCGGGCGGTGTCCAACTCCCGCCTCCAGAACTCCAGAAGGTTTTTTTCGTCCTGATACTCGAGCGTTATTTTCGGGTCGTTGTTGAGCCACTCGTCAATCTTATGCACCTGCCTGCCCGCCTCATCCCATTCCTTGTGATCGAGGTTTTCGCATAGAGAGGCGAATGCGCGGGCAATCTCCACATCCTGATACCGCGAGGGGGTAAGGCCCCTTTTTTTGAGTATCTCCACCGACTCGCCGAACCGGGTCTGCGCCTCGGCGCATTGTTTGTTAACCAGCGCAACCCTTCCCAACACCCACCGGGACCCGGCGTCTTTCGGGTAGCGTTTGGCGATATCCACGGCCAGTTCGCGCGCTTTCGAATAATTCCTGTCGTACAGCCGTATCCACATGATGGACGCGCGGGCGTAATCCCTGGAGATGGCGTTGGCTTCGATGGACTGGTTGACCATCTCGACTCCCTCCTTGCGCATATCCCGCCCGTTGGTGATGAACTTGTTGATGACCCATTCGGTCATCCCCCCCACTTCGGAGCTTTTGCGGCTTGCGAAGTAATAAATCATCCCCAGGCCGAAAGATGTGTCTGCGATGTCGGGCCGTTCTTTGAGCGAACGCTCCAGAAGGGACTTGGCGTCCACCAGGCTCAGGAAAGCTTTGAGCATGTTCCTTTGCCGTCCCTCGATTAGCCCTATGTAGCCGTTCATGGCTCCCAGATACATGCGGGCGATCGTGTCGCCGGGATTCTTGTCAATCTTGGCTTCCAGGATGCGTTTGCATGTGGAGGCGTATTTGTTGAAACGCTCCAGCTCCCCGAAATCGTTGAGCTTTTGTATTTTCTCCTGCAAAGCGACGGCGTAATAGAAATAACCCTCCCCGTTTTGCGGGAACGCCTTGATGTAATCGTCGAAAAGCTTAAGCCCCTCTTCATAATCGGTGTTGGAGACTTTCGCCATGCCCGCAATGATCGTCTCTTCCCAGCCGTTCTCCACCATGCCCGGCGGAATGGCCCAGCAGATGGGAGCGGACGTCGCCAATGCCAGCAACGCGGCGAAAAAGGGCGCAACAGTGGCGCGGAACAGCTTGAAAACCACCCCCAACTCCTATTCAGGAAATTTCCCAACTTTAGCGGAAAAACAGGGTAGAGTCTAACAACGCGGGCGTGGGTTTGCAATCGGGGAAGCCAGCCGGTTGTGGAAAACAACTAATTATGACAAAACGCCTTTTCACAGCGAGGCCCTTTGCTGGTAACATTGATAATTCGGCGATGGGATGGGGAAACATAAAATTTGGCAATGACGGGGTTTGGCGGCGGCTTGGGAATTGCGCGCATGACAGCCTCAATTCCTTGGCGCGCGCAGGAAACCGGAATTTGTTTTTAAACATACTTTAAGAAATACCCGTAAAAAGACGTATGGAAAATCTGCGGTATCTGGTCGAGAACTACGGCTATCTAGCCATTTTCATCGGGACGTTCCTCGAAGGCGAATCTATTCTCGTCCTCGGCGGGATAGCCGCGCATATGGGGTTTCTGGAGGTGCAGTGGGTTATTCTTTCCGCATTCTGCGGATCCACCTTCGGCGACCAGCTCTATTTTTTCATAGGCAGAAGATGGGGCAACTCGATAATCGCCCGCTGGCCAACGTGGAGGGCGCGCATGGACAGGGTGCACAAGATCATGGAGAAGTGGCACTCCTGGATAATCCTGCTTTTCCGGTTCTGGTACGGCCTGCGCAACGTCACTCCGTTCGCCCTTGGCATGAGCGAGGTCAAGACGTCGCTCTTCGTAACCCTGAACATAATCGGGGCGGTTATATGGGCGGTGTCCGTGGGAATGGCTGGCTACCTGTTCGGAGCCGTTGTGGAAACGGCGATAGGGGACATAAAAAAATACCAGATGTACCTGCTCGTAGGCGTGGCGTTGGCGGGGCTGACCTTCTGGATAGTCTCGTTGATTCTCCGAAAGAAAAAATACAGCGGAGGGGCTTCGTAGCCCGCATTGCGCGACACTCGCAAGCTTATTGTCATTCTGAACGTAATGTCATTCTGAGTTCTTCGAAGCACTCAGGGTAAACTCCGCGAAGAATCCATCAGAGATTGTCATTCTGAGCAACGCGA
>JADGAO010000179.1 GCA_015231995.1 Nitrospinota bacterium
ACTTCACCCCGCCGTCTTTGCTAATCAAAAAAATTACGTTAGGAGTCCGAGGTGAAGAACACCTCGGACAGCAACAAGAACACCCTGTCGATCGTTAAGGGAAATTTTTTACGCCTCGGCAGTAACCATGACGCTGGATAATCTCCGTCGTATCTCCATAACCTTTGCGATGTCCACCCCGTTCGCGTTCCGTCCATTTGAGGCTATCGCCGACCTGAATCCGGCGTAATCGGGGTTTACACGGGCCAGACGCTCGATATCCCCAACACCCAGCGAGCCTGCCAGCGCGACGAACAGACCCTCTTTATGCGAGATCGAAACGAAGCTCCGCAGTGTCTCTTCGTCAACGTGATCGAATAGCGACCGCCCGTTTTTCACCGCCGTGTCCAGCAAAACACCGTCCGCTCCGGCATGACTTGCGGTGGCGATGAAGTCGAATAACGAATTCTTCGGCGACTCGTCCGCGTAAATTGCGGCGACGACTTTAACCCGCTCCGTCAGGGCGTTTCGGAGTTTACCAATCACAAGCTCCGCTCTGGCAGGGGATAGGCGGGAGACTGCGATTTTGACGATCTGGACGCCTGCGTCCGCAAACGATTTGGCAAGATCAATATGTTTGGCGATGGAGTCGAAATCCGCGTCGCCGAGGCTTGCGGAAATCGGAGCCGCTTCGCCTACCTCTTTGACGACAGCCGCCACCACGTTTATATCCGGCGCGCCCAGCGGGCCTTTTGACGGATCCTTCACGTCAACGACATCCGAGACGGCCTTTATCTGCGCGGACTCGACAGCGTTGATGACGCTGAAGAGAAGACTGGTCATAAAGTCCCCATCCGCAGTCAATCCGGGCTGTCGCCCAAATGCTCGGCGCGGGTGTTCTTCACCCCGCCGTCCTAAAGAGAGAATAACTGCATATCAAAAGACAAGGAGTTCGAGGTGAAGAACACCTCGAACAGCATCATTTATGTACGATTTATCTTTTGGGCAACAGTCCGAATCAACAGCGCAGGCGTCAGACTCCAGTGACGTTGTATCCGCTATCCACAAACGAAATCTCGCCCGTGACTCCGGTGGACATGTCCGAAAGCAGGTACAGCCCGGCGTTGCCTATCTCCTCAAGGGTTACGTTCCTGCCAAGCGGCGCCTTAGACGCGCCCAGGTTGAGCATCTCCTTGAAGTCCGATATGCCTGCGGAAGCAAGCGTCCTCACCGGCCCGGCGGAGATGGCGTTGACGCGGATGTTGCGCGGCCCCATGTCCACCGCAAGGTAACGCACGGAAGCCTCCAGCGCGGCTTTGGCCACACCCATCACGTTGTAGTTGGTGATGACCTTTTTCGCCCCGTAGAAAGTAAGCGTGAGCATTGCCCCGCCGTTTGGCATAAGCTCCGCCGCCCTTTTAGCCATAGCCGTGAAGGAATAAACTGAAATGTCCATGCTGGATAGAAAATTGGCGCGCGACGTGTTGTAGTACGGCCCCTTGAGCTCGTTCTTGTCGGAGAAGGCCACGGCGTGAACCAGGAAGTCTATGGTTCCAAAACTCTCCTTGGTCAGCGCGAAAACGTTGTCCATATCTTTGTCGCTGGTGACATCCATCATGTGGACGAAGTTGGAGCCGACCTCCTCGGCCAGCGGACGCACACGTTTCTCCAGAGCCTCCATGGCATAGGTAAATCCAAGCTGGGTTCCCTCTCTTGCAAGAGCCTTGGCGATACCCCAAGCGATCGAGCGCTCGTTGGCCACGCCAACTATCAGCCCCTTTTTACCGTCCATTATTCCCATTAGCCAGTATCTCCTATAAAAGATTGGGACGTTATGCCAGTCCCAGCTTTTCTTTAAGCATTTCCACGGTCTCCTTGGGCAGGATGCCATGGTAAACCAGATAGTCCTCGAACCTGTATATCTTCTGCTCCGCCAGGGCTTTTTTCAAAACCGCCGGCTCTATTTTATGCTTGGCCAATAGCCAGTCCCCAAGCCGGAGCGCGTTCACCTTGCTGGAGAATAGCCGTATGAAATTGTCTTTGGTCATTATCCCCAGCTTTTCCATCACGGCGACTATTTTGGTGGCCGAATCCGGGTCGTTGAGCACTTTTTGCCGTTGTTCGGCTCCCAGGTAGCCGCCCTCCACCAGACTGCCGAGAAATTCCCTGTACAGGTGGTTGTTCTCCGTAAAAAACTCATCTAGAGTCTCTTTGGAAATAAGGCCGCGCTCCACCAGAATATCGCCAAGGTACGGTTTCCCAACCCTGTCGAGCTTCTCCCGTAGCACGAGAAAATGCTTGATCTGATCCTGGGTTATCCGGCCCTTGGCAAGCAGTGTCTTCGCAATAGCGACCTCGCCTGGGTCAAGGCTTTCTATGATAGCTTCCATCAACAAACCTTAAAGGAGTAGGGGCTTTAGCTCCACGCCCAAAGAGCATGTAATTGTATTTCGTTTGAATGGGGAATACAAGAGAGGCGACGCGGCCGGCTGGCCACGGGTGGAACGGTCAGTCGTCCTCCATCCCGGACACATAGGCGAACCTGATTTTCTTGCGAAGGTCCGAGAAATCCTTCATTGCGTCGGTGAACGCGTCGAAATCGTCCTGGGAAAGCTCGTTTAGGATACGGTCGAGCTCCGCCCCGCCAGCGCCGTTCCATATGTCCCATGCAATGCAGGCGAGCAGATCCCACGGGTCGTCGAGCGAGAGGGCTTCCGGCGTGGCCTCGACGTTGAAGCGTTTGCCGTCCGGCGTGACGAGTTTTTCCATCAGGCGCGGATGGTTGCGCAAAAGCGTTTTGATGGCGGCGAGCCGCATGGATATGTTTATGTTCGAAAGGTCACTCATGCTCGTCCTCTTTTTTAGTTAAGGCCGCACATCCCGCCGCCGCATCCGGGCATGTTGGGGGTGTGGCATGGGCCTTGTGTCTCGCACCTGGGAGGCGTATTCGCCGATGAACCTACCGACGGGGAGAATGTGGAAAGGTTTTTCGTAAGCGATCCTCCTCCGCATTTCGGGCAGGCGACGGAAGCGAGGCTCTCCCGCGAACGGATAAGCGTTTCGAAACTCGTTTTGCAGTCCGAGCAGGTGTATTCGAATATAGGCATTTTTAAAGACCGTAGTTAAGCCATTTATTGGATGATACCAAAAAACGTTGTAATTTGGAACGGAACTGATTATCATCCCCATTCAACTTTACATAGGATATTCGAGGACAAAGATGGCCAAGACCACCGCTGAAAAACTCGCGAAAGCGAAAGAAGGACTGAAAAAGGCTACGGCCGCCGGAGCTGAACTTGTTGCCGTAAGAGACGCGAAAAAGAAAGTGAAAAGGGCGCAGAGGCGCACAAAGGTAGAGCTGACTGCCGAAAAGAGAAGGCAAGCCGCCAAAGACGCTTCGAAACCTAAAGCGGAATAAGTCCGCCCGACGTAGAAATTTCCCGGCTTCCCCGTGGTCGCCTCGGGCTGTTTCCCAAACCCCCTCCTTAGTAAGGAGGGGTCGCCGCAAAGCGGCGGGGGAGGTTTAATTTGTCCTTGGCGCAACATTCGGGCGATAAGATTGAATTAAACCCCCTCGGCGCAGAGCGCCGGTTCCCCTTGCTAAGGGGGACAAAATATATGAAGCTCCGTATCAATTAGCGCTTGATGCTTGGCGGGGTGTTCTTCACCCCGCCGTCTTCGGTAGGGCGGTTCGAGAACCGCCCTTCCTTTAAGACGGGCGCATCGCAATGCGCCCCTACTGTTGGCGCTTCTATAAAAATCAGCCGGGAACCAGCGAGCAAATCCCGGCAAGGTCGCATTTGCCGCATTTTTCCGGGTTGACTTTTTTCGCGCAATAGCCGAGCTTCCCATACGAGCAGATGGCGAAGTCGTATTTCACCGGGTCGCCGGGGTCGAGCGCGCGAAGATACCGGGTCAGCTCCAGCGCCGCCTTCCAGTCGCTGGATTTGCGCTCCAGCATTCCAAGCTGACGGCCCACTCGCCCGACGTGTGTGTCCAGCGGGATGACCAGCCGGGCTGTGGACACCGAGCCGCTCCACACCCCCGGGTCAACCCCGTCTTTGCGAACCATCCAGCGCAGGAACAGGTTCCACCGTTTCGACGCCCCGCCCAGCGACGGATCGGAAAGAAGCGCGTTGAATGGCGCGGTTTTTCTGCCCGCTAATTTCCGCAGAGCCGATGCCATATGGACAAGCCCGGGCAAAATGGTCTCCGCCTGCGGGTCGTCGCCTTCGAGAAAAAGATTTTTAAGCGAGCCGTTCGATTTTCTCGCGGAGCCTATCGCCTTTACTAGCGCAACAAGGTCGTCGCGTTTCTGGAACCTGTATGAGAAGCTTTTCATCCACTCGCGGTTTGCGGACGGGTCGAACGTCTCGCAAAAACTCGCGGGGCTTTCCTCCATCGCGTCGAGTATCTGCGTGACGTTTTTCTGGATAAGGTCGGCCCGCCCGTATGCGAATGAGGCCGCGATCAGGCAGGCCGTCTCCACGTCGCCGGGCGCGCTGAATCTCAACGCGGCGGCGAGCGGGTCCGGCTCCAGGTATGAGCGGTCGAACCGCGCAAGTAGCCTGTCCAGATGCGGTTTAATTTTGAAGGGGTCGTTCATTCACAATCACGCGTTCCGTAACGTCGTCAGCATAGCCTCGTGGAGCAACCCGTTTGACGCCACGATGTCGGATTTGTAAAGATCAAGTGGTGAGCCATCGCTTTGGGTGACTTTTCCACCGGCTTCCATCACGAGTAACGCGCCTCCAGCCATGTCCCACGGTTTTAAGTGGAACTCCCAGAACCCCTCCACCCTGCCGCACGCCACATAACATAAATCCAGCGCGGCGGCCCCCGGCCTGCGTATGGCCTGCGCGCTCATTGCAAACGCGGCGAATTCTTTTAAGTTGTTCCGGTCTGTCGTTTTGATGCTGTACGGAAACCCCGTCGCAAGCAGAGCGGAAATCATGTTGCCGATACGCGATACGCTGATCCGCTCCCCGTTTAAAAAAGCCCCACCCCCACGGATGGCATGGAACATCTCGTCGCGTGTCGGGTCGTAAACCGCGCCCGCCAGCACGACTCCACGATGGGTCAACGCCACCGACGCGCAGTAAAACGGAAATCCGTGCGAGTAGTTTGTGGTGCCATCCAGAGGGTCTATTACCCACAGGTATGGAGAGTCCCCGTCGCCTTGCCGTCCCTTTTCTTCCGCAAGGACGATGTGGGCGGGGTAAGCCTCCCGTATCACGTTGATGATGGCCTCCTCGCAGGCGAGGTCAACCTCGGTGACAAGATCAATCTCACCTTTGCGCTCCACCTTGAAGTCTGTGTGGAGACGCTCGGCCTGTATCGCCCCGGCCCGGAGTGCGGCGTTTTGTGCGACCGTCACAGCTTCGTCAAGATCAATATCCACGCTCATCAGCCAAGCCTCGCCTCTATCCACCCACCGCCTATGACAACCTCACCGTGATACAAAACCACCGCCTGTCCCGGCGTGATGGCAAGTTGGGGATTGGCGAACTCGATTACGGCTCTGCCTTCCTCTGTAAGGTGGACATGCGCCGGAGCTTCCTTGCTTCTGCTTCTGATTTTCGCTGTCAACTCCAGTTTGACAGCCTCATCGGGCGCGATGAACCAGTTCATCCTGCCCGCTCTCAATACTTTGCCGTGAACAGATTCCGCGCCGCCAACGACCACGCGGTTAACCGATGGCTCCACCGCCGTTACATACAGCCGCTCCGAATGGCCTATTCCAAGCCCTCGCCTCTGTCCGACAGTGTAGAAGGGGAACCCTTTGTGTCGTCCCAACACATCGCCTTTTTCGTCCACGATGTCGCCCGCGTGGACGTTGACGGCTTCGGGGCGCTCTTTTATGAATCTTGCGTAATCGTCGTCCGGGATGAAACATATCTCCTGACTCTCACGCTTGGAGGCGACGGGCAGGCCATATTTTTCCGCTATGGCGCGTGATTCGGTCTTCGTAAGCTCGCCGAGCGGGAAAATTATCTTGTCCAGCCGCGACGGGTTTATGGAGAAAAGAAAGTAGCTCTGATCCTTCTCGGCATCCCCGCCTTTGAGAATCGTTTTTGCGCCCATGAACTCGCCGATCCGGGCGTAATGGCCCGTAGCCACCATGCTGGCGCCGAACGCAGACCCTTTTTTGAAAAGGAAATCGAATTTTACTTCCTGGTTGCACAAAACGCACGGGTTGGGAGTTCTGCCGGTCATGTATTCGCCGACGAAGTAGTCCACCACCTTCGTTTTGAACTCTTCCGTGGCGTTGATGGTGTAGTGAGGGAACCCCAGCTTGACAGCCACAGCCCGCGCGTCGTTAGCGTCGTCGAGCGAACAGCAGGCCCCCTCCCTCGACACTGTATCCGCAGGAGCGTCCCACACCTTCATCGTCACGCCGATAAGCCTGCGCCCCTGTCCAACGAGAATCGCGGCGGCGGCGGAGCTGTCCACCCCGCCACTCATCGCCATTAGGATTATGTTTTCGTTCATCGGATCATTATAGATGATTGAAAGGTTCGTGGGAGGTGGAGCTTGCCACGCCCTTTCTTTTGTCCCCCTTGGCAATGTAGACCGGCCCTTCTCAGGGCCGAGGGGGTTTAATTTGTCCTTGTGTGGAATGAATTAAACCTCCCCCGCCGCTTACAGCGGCGCCCCCTCCTTGCTAAGGAGGGGGGGGTAGACCGGCCATACTCACCCGTCTCTTCACCCACCCCCTCTTGATTTTTGTTCTCCGTAGCAAGTAGGCCTTTGCATAATCCATCACGTTCGCAATCTTGTAATTCTGAGCCCTTAGACAAGCTCAGGATAAACTCCGTAAAGAATCTATCGGCATTGTCATTCTGAGCAACGCGAAGAATCTATCTGAAAAATAATTTATTCTACTTT
>JADGAO010000017.1 GCA_015231995.1 Nitrospinota bacterium
CGTCTGCGAAACCTAAAGGCCTGCTAAGGATAATGCCTCCTCAACCTGTGAAAGTCCAGAATGTTCCCAAGGAGGAAGCCACGCGCTCAACGAAACCCAAGAGTTCCGCGGATATTCCCCGCGTTCAGGCTCCCGTGGTCAAGCAGTCCATTACAGTGGAGGCCCCCAAGGGCGGCAAGGTAAATAAAAGCGCCTGATATAGTTTCACTTGGCGTTTGGCGTTGATATAGCTCTGATTTTTCACGTCTGAGCGAACCGATAGAATAAATAGTTCATCGGTTCGCTATTTTCGTCTTGATTCTCCAAGTCAATTCGTTTATAAGCATTGAGCCACGCGTATGTAGGGACCGTGGCAGTTACGCGCGAAGGGGACTTTCTCTTGCGCCTCCTTTAAAGATTTCGGGCAAGCCTGGAAGAACAATTGGTGGTGGAAGACGCGCGTCCTGATGTTGGTTGTTGAAACCTGAAGAGGCCTGATGAAGCTTCTTTTCAGCTCGTGGTTCGGCGATATCGTCGACAACAGAGGCAAAGAGCCTTCCGATTACGCCGATGTCCGGGGGATAAAGCAATTCCCCGCCGACTTCGGCGGCGGCAGGACAGCGACAGCCTATATGGGGTGGGGCGGGATAGTCCTTTTGTCCGAGCCGTACGACATCGTAGAGCTTACATACGAATACGCCAGGGCGCTTCAGGCAAGCTCCTGCGCCAAATGTTTTCCATGCAGGACCGGCACCAAGGTTATCGAGGACATCCTGCTTGGGATTCTCGAAGGCAGGGGGACCGCCGAAGACTTGTCCCATCTCGCCCGGCTTTGCGATTCCGTATCGTCCAATTCCAAGTGCGGCATAGGCCAGCTTGGGCCGGTGGCTCTTGAGCACGCGCTAAAATATTTCGCCGGTGATTTTGCGAAATACATCTCGGGCGAAAGAAAACGAAGCGGTTTCCAATACCCCTGGAAAATGACGGCCCCCTGCACGTCGGCGTGCCCCACCGGGATGGACATACCGCTGTATATAGAATACATAAAAGACGGCAACCCAGCCGGGTCGCTCTCGACGATACGGGAAGCCAGCCCGATGGCCTGCTCATTAGGCCGGGCCTGTTTCCACCCCTGCGAAAACAATTGCAGGCGCGCCAACGTGGATCAGCCTCTTGCGATTTGCAAGCTCAAACGCTTCGCGTGGGATTACGAGGATCTGCGCGACGCGGAAAAACCGGCCAACCCGAATAAGCACAAAAGGCCGGAGAAAGTGGCCATGATCGGCGCGGGCATAGCCAGCCTGGCCGCCGCCTACTACCTTGCCAACAAGGGGTATAGGGTCACGATATTCGAGAAGCTGGCCCGCTCCGGCGGCGCCATACGCACCGGCATACCCCACTATCGCGTGCCTAACGAGGCTCTCGACAGGGAGATAGCATATATCGTCAGCCTGGGAGTGGAGATCAAATACGGCGTCCATTTCGGCAAGGACGAGACTTTCAAAAGTCTGCGGGACAAAGGTTACAAGGTCATATTCCTCGGCACCGGCGGCGACCTTTCCAAAAAGATGGGGGCCGATGGCGAGGACGCAGGTTACGACGGATTCTACAACGGCATAGACATCCTCAAACAGGTGAAAATCGGGACAGACCCGGTTCCCAAGCGCAAAAGGGTTCTTGTGGTCGGCGGCGGCAACACCGCGATGGACTGCGCCCGCACGTTCCGGCGCCTTGGGTCGGAGGTCATCATCGTTTACCGCAGGACGGAGAAGGAACTGCCCGCCGATCCGCACGAGGTTTACGAGTCCAAGGAAGAGGGCGTCCAGTACATGTTCCTGGAGGCCCCCACGAAGATCATCGCCCAGAACGGCAAGATCAGCGGCCTTGAGTGCCAGACGATGGAGCTTGGCGAGCCGGACGCTTCCGGTAGAAGACGCCCTGTGGCTGTCAAAGGGTCGGAGCATGTCATTCCCGCCGATTGCATAATCTCGGCGATAGGGCAGGATTGCGACATCTTCTATCTCAAGGAAGACCCGAACATAAAGATAACCAAATGGGACAACCCTGTTGTCCATCCCGACACTTTGCAGTCCGATGTCGCCGACGTGTTCGCCGGGGGCGACTGCGTGACCGGGCCGTTGACGCTTGTCATGGCTACCGGGCAGGGCAGAAGGGCGGCGCAGAGCATCCTGCAGTTCCTTGAAGGCAAAACCGTGGCGATATCCGACGAGCAGAGGGTGGAGAACCTGATAGCCGCCATAGGCGCATACGACAAGAAAGAGAAAGTCTCCATGCCCGGCGGGTGGAAACGGCAGGATATGCCCATAATCAGCCATGATTTAAAAGTCAACTCCTTCGAGGAGGTCGAGCTGGGCTATTCGCAGACGCAGGCGATGGAAGAGGCGGCGCGGTGTATGCGCTGTTACATCGTGGGGATGGCCTCGGTCACCAGCAAAGAAAGCGGGGAGGGCAAATGAGCCACCACGATGCGGAGCAGGCTGTGGCCAAAGACGTGACAATCATCCTGGATGGCAAGAGCGTGACCGTCCCGGCCGGGACGACCATCCTGTCCACGGCGCGAGCCAATGGCGTTGACATACCGACCCTCTGTTATTTGAAGAAGCTTAATCCCATAGGCTCGTGCAGGATATGCTCGGTCGAGGTCGAGGGGCTTGCCGATCCGATAATGTCGTGCGTGACACCGGTTTCCGAGGGGATGAAGGTCACGACGCAGAGCGACAAGCTTACGACATACCGGCAGGACATGCTCCGGTTCATTCTGACGAACCATCCGTTGGACTGCCCCGTTTGCGAGCGTTCCGGCGAGTGCCAACTGCAGAACAAAACTTTCGAGATGAAAGTCTTGAGCGCGTTCGCCACGGCGAATCCGAAAAAAGTTCCGAGAACCGACTGGAGCCTTCTAAGGTACGACAGGAACCTCTGCATCTTCTGCGAGCGGTGCGTGAAGGTCTGCTGGGAAGTTCAGGGGTTCGGCGCTCTGGCGATAGACGGCAACGGTTATTCAGCCATCATCAAGCCTACTACCGGAGATCGGCTCGACTGCGATTTCTGCGGACAGTGTCTTTCGGTCTGTCCAGTCGGCGCAATATCTAGCGGCGTTGTCTTTTCTGCGCGGTCGTGGGAAGTCAAAAAAACGCAGACCGTTTGCCCGCACTGCGCGGTGGGTTGCTCCTTCCACGTCAATACGAAAAAAGAAGAGCTGGTCAGGATCACCTCCGATGACGACATCGGCGTAAACAACGGCAACCTGTGCGCCCGCGGCAGGTTTGGGTTCGGGTTCCACCAGTCCGAGGATCGGCTCACGGTTCCGTATCTCAAGAGCGGCGACGCGCATACCACGGTTTCTTGGGAAGTGGCGATGTCCGTATTGGCCGAGAAGCTCGGCGAGATAAAAGCAAAACATGGCGCGGAGAGTATCGCCGTTATAGGCGGCGAGACGCTCTCCAACGAAGACGCTTACATTTTACAAAAAGTCATCCGCAATGGCCTGGGCGCGGAGACGATTGACAACGTCTCGAATATGAGGAATCCCGCCCTGTGCGAGGGGATGTTCGACACATTCGGCGCGTCGGCTCCCATCGCCAGTTTCGAGCAGATAGAAAAAGCCGGGTCGTTTGTGTTCTTTGGTTGCGACGCGGAAAAAGAAAACCCGGTCATCGGCAACATGATCCGCCCGGTAATGCGGGATAAAGACACTCCGTTGTACATATTGAATGCGCGCAATATCTCTTTCACCCCGAAGGCGCGTATTCGGGCGAGGTTTAATTACGGCGCGGAAACCGCGCTTATCGCCGGGGTTATCCGGGCGTTGACCGAAGGGCCGGGCGCAGTGAAAGCTGATGCGGAGTCCGTAAAAAGCGCGAACGCTATCAGCGTGGAATCCGCCGCCCGCGCAAGCGGAGTTTCCGCAGACGAGATAAAACGAATCGCGGACGGGCTTAAAAAAGCCGGTTCGCCGTTGATCTTCATGGGTAGCGAGGTTTGCAACCATCCGAAAGGCGTGGAGATCGTTAAAGGTCTGTCGAACCTGGCGGCCATTCTCGGCGGAAAAACCATACTCTACCGCGAATACTCCAACACGCAGGGCGTAAACGACATGGGCCTTGCGCCAGGTCATCTGCCCGGCTACGCGAAGGCGCAGGGCAAAGCGGCAAGCGGTGGCGATGTTTTCGCCCGCATTCTCGAAGGCAAAGTGAAGGCGGTCGTCATCGCAGGGGCGGATCCCGCCTCTTCGAATGCGGATACGGGCCGGGTGGCCAAAGCCCTGGCGGCGGCGCAGTTCGTGGCGGTGACTACCCCGTTCATGACGCAGACCGCGAAACTTGCCAACCTCGTCCTTCCATCCGCCACGGCTGTTGAGCGGGATGGGACGTTTACGAACAACGAAGGCAGGGTTCAGTTGATAAGGAAAGCCCTTTCGCCCAAAGGCGAGTCTAGGCCGGACTGGGTGATATTCCGCGACCTTGGCAGGATGTTGGGACAGGAAATGCATTACGGGAATGCGTGGGACATCCTTTTCGAGATCGCCGGAAAAGTCCCCGGATACCAGGGCCTCACTCATGACGCGCTTGCCAAAGGCGGTCGGCTGGTTTCGTACCCGAACCGTGGCGGGAAAACCGGCGGGTTCGAGTTCGACGTCAAACCGCTGGATGCGGTCGGGGGGGATTACCCGGTCACAGCCATTGTCGGCAATTCGCTTTTCCATCTGGGCGTGTTCAGCGTCCATTGCTCCCCACTCAAAGACGCGGATGCTTCGGGATGGGTCGAGATCGGGGC
Organism: Nitrospinota bacterium; assembly: GCA_015231995.1. Classification (GTDB taxonomy): domain Bacteria; phylum Nitrospinota_A; class UBA7883; order UBA7883; family JACRLM01; genus JADGAO01. The sequence continues at coordinate 4,777 of JADGAO010000017.1, forward strand.
GGAAGACGCAGGCGCTCTTGGCTTGGCCAACGGCGACACGGCGCAAGTGCAGTCGCGGACGGGCGCGATAAAGTTGAAAGTTAAAATCACGAAACGCTCGCCCAAAGGCGTGGTTTTCGTGATGAAGAACGACGAGAACGCGCCGGGTATGAGCCTTGCGCCCGCCGATGGCGGAGCCGTTTTCGTGAAGGTGAAAAAGGCGTGAATAGAGGCGGCCGGGGCGAATTGACAAGGCAGGGTCGAAAAGATAGACTTTGCCAGCCCGCCCTCAGACCGGCTCTTTGGGGTCTCGTTTTACGAGAAGGTGACAGATGATCTTGAACCAGTACATTCCGGTTATTCTTATGATGCTGGTTGCGGCTGGCGTAGCCGTGGCCGTGCTGGGCCTCGCGGAGTTTTTGGGGCCGAAGGTCGTCTTCCGGGAGAAGATGGAGCCGTTCGAGTGCGGCGAAAACCCCATCGTCTCGCCCAAACAGAGGTTCTCTGTGCGGTTCTACCTCATCGCGCTGATGTTCATCATATTCGATATAGAAGCGGTCTTTCTGTTCCCATGGGCAGTCAATTTCCAGGCTCTTGGCCTGTTCGGGTTCGTGGAGATGATGATTTTCGTGTTCATACTTGCCCTTGGGCTTGCGTATGTATGGAAGAAGGGGGCGTTGGAATGGGAATGACGCCGGAGGAAAAAGCGCTGGGAGACAGCGTTATTTTCACGCAGTTGGACAAGGTTATCGGATGGGGTCGGAAGTACAGCTTCTTCCTCTACCCGTTCATTACGGCATGTTGCGGAATGGAGTTCATGAGCGTGGCCGGGCCGAGGTACGACCTCGACAGGTTCGGCGCGGCTCTTCCGCGCTTTTCCCCGCGCCAGGCGGACCTGCTGATGGTCGTGGGTACGATAAGCCACAGGCAGGCGCCAATATTGGTGAAGGTCTATAACCAGATGACTGAGCCGAAATGGGTGTTCGCATTCGGCGCGTGCACGATATCCGGCGGCATGTACGACAACTACGCAACGGTACAGGGGATAGACACCCTGATACCGGTGGACATCTACGTTCCCGGCTGTCCGCCAAGGCCGGAGATGGTGCTTGACGGGTTGATCCGCCTTCAGGAAAAAGTGGCGGGCCAGAGAGGCCAGATGGGCCTGCAGAAAGGTATCGCCCCTGTGGGCGAGGCGGACGACAGGATAGTCACCGGCGGCGAGGGTTCGATATGAACTGGTGGGAGACTGGCGGAGTGGATTCGCCGGTGATGGCGAAGGTCAAGGAGCGGTTCAAGGGAACATCCACGCTGATCTTCACGCACAACTTTAAGGGCGACGACACGATAGTCATCCAGCCGGAGGACGTTTCGCTTGTCATGGAGTTTTTAAAAGACGACCCCCAGCTTGCGTTCGACATACTTATGGACGTGACTGCGGTGGACTATCTCAACGACCCGGATATACAGCCGTACCTTTCGGGGCTTGGGGCGCGGTTCGAGGTTGTGTACCACATCTACTCCGAAGAGAAGAACCATCGGATAAGGGTGAAGGCCCCGCTGAAGGCGGAGGAGCCGATCATCAACTCCGTCGCGTTCATCTGGCCGTCGGCGGACTGGTTCGAGCGGGAGGCTTGGGACCTTTACGGCGTCGTGTTCCGGGGGCATCCGAATTTGAAGCGGATACTTCTTTACAAGGAATTCGTCGGGCACCCGTTAAGGAAAGATTATCCGAAAACCAAACGGCAACCGCTTATCGGGCCGGTGAATTGACAAGAATATGAGCGAACAGCCAAAAAAGGATTACGACTTCCACAAGGAGCACCACACCGAGCTGTTGACGGTGAACATGGGTCCGTCGCATCCGGCGACCCACGGCACCGTCAAGTTCATGCTGGCCCTTGATGGAGAGACGATAGAGAACATCGAGGTGGACGTGGGCTATCTGCATCGCGGCTTTGAAAAGGAGTGCGAGGCGCAGACGTGGACAGGCGTTTTCCCGTACACCGACAGGCTCGACTACCTGGCCTCCGTCATCAACAACGTCGGTTACGCGATGACGGTGGAAAAACTCATAGGGATAACCACCCCGGAGCGTTGCCAGTACATCAGGGTCATCACTAGCGAGCTTGCGCGGATGGGCGCGCACTTCACATGTCTCGGCGCTGGAGCGCTGGAGCTTGGCGCGTTGACGGCGTTCATCTATTTCGTCGAAGCGCGGGAGATGGTGTGGGACTTGATAGAGTCCGTCTGCGGCGCGAGGTTGACCCACAATTATGTGAGGATCGGCGGGTTGACTTCCGACCTGCCCGACGGCTTCGCCGGGAACGTGAAAACCACGTTCAAGGAATGCCGCAGGCTCTGGATAGATTTCGACAAGCTTCTCACCAAGAACCGGATATTCCTCGACCGCATGAGGGACGTCGGCGGAATAAGCTCTGCGGACGCGAAAGCCTGGGGTTTCACCGGGCCGTGCCTGCGGGCCGCAGGAGTGCCATACGACGTGCGCCGGGCGGAACCGTATCTTGTTTACGACCGCGTGGATTTCGAGATACCGGTAGGCGAGACTGGCGACAACTACGACAGGTTCCAGGTGCGGCTCGAAGAGATCGAGCAGTCCATGCGTATCGTGGAGCAATGCCTTGTGCAGATGCCGGAAGGCCCGGTAAACGTCAACAACCCGGAGTGGCGCCAGCCGTCGAAAGATTTAAGCTCCGGCAATATAGAGTATATGATCCACCATTTCAAAAACGTGCTCGAAGGGATACACGTCCCCAAAGGCGAAGCGTACCAGGCGGTGGAAGGGGCTAACGGGGAACTTGGCTATTACATCGTCTCCAACGGCTCCGGTTATCCGGTGAAGATGCGGGTGCGCCCGCCCTGTTTCCCGATAACGTCGGCCTTGCCCATGCTGATCAAAGGCAGGCTCATCGCCGACCTTATACCCACGTTCGATATGCTCAACCTCATCGGCGGGGAGTGCGACAGATGACGCTGGCCCTTGTCGAGACTGCGGCGAAAATAGCCTTCGTGTTCGGGCTTAACATCGGCGTCTTTGCGCCCCTGCTCGGATGGGTGGAACGCAAACAGTCCGCCGTGATGCAGGACCGGATAGGCGCGGACAGGGCGGACGTTTTCGGTTTCACGATTATCGGCCTTTTCCACACCATGTCGGACACGATAAAGCTGATATTCAAGGAAGACTTCATCCCGCGCGGCGCGGACAGGATCATGCACACCGCCGCCCCGGCGCTGGCGTTGATACCCGCGCTGGTGGCGTTCACTGTTATCCCGTTCGGCGGCCATTACACCTTGTGGGGGCACAACGTGAACCTGGTGGTGGCCGACCTCGACGTCGGCGCGCTGTTCGTGTTCGCCATATCGTCGCTTGCGGCCTACGGTGTGGTGCTCGCCGGCTGGTCGTCCAACAATAACTGGTCGTTCCTGGGCGGTCTTCGCGCGGCGGCGCAGATGTTCTCCTACGAAGTGGCGATGGGGCTTACCATCATAGGGCTGGTGATGTTTTACCAGAGCCTGTCGCTGGTGACCATCGTCGAGAAACAGAACGAGTTCTGGCATTGGGGCATTATCTGGCACTGGCCAGCGTTCATACTCTATTTCACATGCGCCATTGCGGAGAACAAGAGGATACCTTTCGACGTGCCGGAGGCGGAGTCGGAGCTGGTGGCCGGATACTTCACGGAATACTCAGGGATGAAGTTCATCATGTTCTGGATGGCGGAGTTCGTGGAGGTCGTGACGATCTCCGCGTTGTGCGTGGTCCTTTTCTTCGGAGGGCATCACCTGCCGTTCGTGACCGACGCGGAGCTGATATCGGGCCTCGGCGGGGCGTTGTATCCGAACTTCGCAAACCTTGCGGCGATGGGGATCGGGATACTGACGTTCATCGTAAAGGTGATAATCCTGATATTCATTCAGATGACAATCCGGTGGACATTGCCCCGGTTCAGGTACGATCAGGTTATGGCGCTCGGGTGGAAGCTGGTTCTGCCCGCGTCGTTGATATGGATATTCATTGTCGGCGTCGGGATCCTCTCCGGGATCATGCCGAGGCCATGAGACGGTAGTATGGCGACGAAAATAAAAAAAATCCGGCGCAACGTGACGTTGACACTATGGGAGCAGTCCTACGTCCCGGAGATTTTGCGCGGAATGTATATCACGCTGGAACACTTTTTCATAAACCTGTGGGGCCTGATCCTGGAGTTCGCCTGGAGCGGAAGGGAAGACCGGAAGATAGCGACGGTCTATTACCCGGAGGAGTCGGTGACGCCCCCGCCCGCATACAGGGGCAGGCCGGTGCTGGTGTTGGGCGCCGACGGGAACGAGAAGTGCGTGGCGTGCGGGCTTTGCGAGGCCGCCTGCCCGCCGCAGTGCATAAGCATAATCGGGGCCGAACGGGCGAACGGCGAGCGGTATCCTTTGCGGTATACGCTCGACGGGACGCGTTGCATCTTCTGCGGCAGATGCGAGGAAGCCTGTCCCAAAGAGGCCATAGTGATGAGCGACGATTGGCGCAACCTTTGCGAATATGACCGGTCGAAAATGATTTACGAGAAGGCCGACCTGCTGGTTCCCGAAGAGAAACTTGCGGGCAGGCTCGCGTTCATACGCGACAAGGCTTTCGGTAAAGACAGGTATTAGGGGAAAGGCTCCGCGATGGAAATATTGATGTTCAACCTGCTTGGAGGGCTTTCGGTCGCCCTTGCGCTCGGCGCGATCATCTCCAAGCGGCCGGTGAACTCCGCCATAAACCTCATCGGCACGATGTTCTGCCTGGCCGGGCTGTTCGCCATGCAGGACGCGCACCTGATCGCGGCCCTGCAGGTTCTCGTCTACGCAGGAGCCATAATGGCGCTTTTCCTTTTCGTGATAATGCTGTTGAACGTGCGCGAGAAAGTCGGGGCCGAATCGCGCCGCCAACCCTACTGGCAACTGCTGGCGGTCGTTTCGGCCGGGGCTTTGTTCGTCCCGCTGGTGACCTTGGGCGGCGGGAAGATTCTCAAGTTCAAGGAAGCGGCGTCCGGTTTCGGGACCACGGCGGCGGTGGGCAGGTTGCTGTACACCGACTATATACTGCCGTTCGAGATAGCCTCAGTGCTTCTTCTGGCGGCGCTTGTTGGCGCGGTCATACTTACAAAGACAAAGATCAGGTGACGGCATGATAACTGTCAACCATTACATCGCGCTTTCGGCGGTTCTTTTTGTGATAGGCGTGGTCGGCGTGCTGACCCGGCGCAACATCATCATCGTGATGATGTCCATCGAGATCATGCTCAACGCCGCAAACCTTCTGTTAGTGACGTTTGCGCGCCAGTCTGGCGACATGACCGGGCATGTGTTCGTGTTCATGGTGATGGCGGTCGCCGCGGCGGAGGCCGCTCGTGGGGCTTGCGATCACCCTCGCGTTGTTCAAGAACCGCGAGACGGTGGATATTGACGAAGTGAACCTGCTCAAGGGATAACGAAATAATATGTGGGGTCTTGAGCATATCTGGTGGGTTCCGATACTGCCGCTGATCGGGGCTACGATCAACGGGCTGGTCGGGCATTTGCTGTCCAAACGGGCGGTGGGAGTTGTCGCCGTCGGCTCGACGGGGCTTTCGTTTCTCGTGGCGCTCGCCGCGTTCGGGAACATTCTGGGCCTTGCGCCGGATCAGCGCGTGTATGAGAGTGTGTTGTTCACCTGGATACAGGCCGGTTCGTTCACCGCAGAGGCGGCTCTGCAAGTGGATCCGCTTTCCGCCGTATTTCTGATGGTGGTGACCGGCGTCGGTTTCCTGATTCACGTCTACTCCGTCGGCTACATGGGGCATGAGGCCGGGTATCCGAGGTATTTCGCGTACCTCAACCTGTTCATGTTCTCCATGCTTCTGTTGATACTCGGCGCCAACTTCCTGCTGATGTTTATCGGGTGGGAGGGCGTGGGCCTTTGCTCTTACCTGTTGATCGGCTATTACTACGAAAAACAGTCGGCCTCCGACGCTGGCAAAAAAGCCTTCGTGATGAACCGCATCGGCGATTTCGGCTTCCTGCTTGCGATCATGTGGATATTCTGGACGTTCGGCTCCATCGACTACACCACAGTCTTCCCGGTCGCTCACGACAAGCTGGCCCTCGGCGGCCTTGCCGTGACGGGGATCACTCTTCTTCTCTTCCTCGGAGCCACCGGCAAATCGGCGCAGATACCGCTATACACCTGGTTGCCGGACGCCATGGAAGGCCCCACGCCCGTCTCCGCCCTCATACACGCGGCGACGATGGTGACGGCGGGCGTGTACATGGTGGCGCGGTGCAACGCGCTTTTCAACCTTGCGCCAATGACGATGATGATCGTGGCGCTTATCGGCGCGACGACGGCCATTTTCGCGGCGACGATGGGCTTGTACCAGTTCGATATCAAAAGGGTGCTGGCCTACTCGACTGTGTCCCAGCTAGGCTACATGTTCCTGGCCTGCGGCGTCGGGGCGTATGTCGCGGCGGTGTTCCACGTCATGACCCACGCGTTTTTCAAAGCCTGTCTGTTCCTTGGCTCCGGCTCGGTGATACACGGCATGTCCGGCGAGCAGGACATGCGCCAGATGGGCGGGTTGGGCAAGAAGATGCCGATGACTCACGCTACGTTTTTAATCTCGACGCTGGCGATAGCGGGCATCCCGCCGCTTGCCGGGTTCTTCTCGAAAGACGAAATACTCCTATCCGCGTTTCTGGGGCACACGCCCGGCCATCTGCTTTACTGGGTATTGGCCACCATCGCGGCGGCGGTGACGGCTTTCTATATGTTCCGTCTTTACTTCATGACCTTCACCGGCGAGCTTCGCGCCGAGGATCATCATGTGCGCGACCATGTGCATGAATCGCCCAACGTGATGACCATGCCGCTTGTTATTCTCGCCGGGCTGGCGGTTGTCGGCGGATTCCTCGGCCTGCCGATGATAGAGGGCGGCCACGCGCTTAAAAACTTCCTCGACCCCGTGTTTGCCCAGCCGGGTCACGCCGCTGGCGGGCACGATGTCAGCGTCGGGCTGGAGCTTCTTCTTATGGGCGTATCGGTCGGCATGGGAGTCCTTGGGATACTCACCGCCCGGTATTACTACAGCGTCAAACCGGAGGCGGCGGTTGAACTGCTCAACAAAGGCGGGATGATCAAATCCATCTACACGCTTATGCAGAACAAATATTATGTGGACGAGATATACGACGCGCTGATCGTAAAACCGATTGTGGCCGTCTCCGACAAAGGTTTGTGGCGGTTCTTCGACGTCAAGGTGGTGGACGGCCTGGTGAATTTTGCCGCCACCTTTTTCATGGGACTTGGCTCCATGTTCCGCACCGCGCACACCGGACTTACGAGGAGCTATGCATACGCCATGGTGTTTGGCGGCGTGTTTTTGGCCGGGTTTTGGCTTTTCTTGAGTAGCGGGAAATAAGATGGGTTCTTTTTCGATACTAACGCTTGTCACGTTCATACCGCTTGGCGGAGCTTTGTTAATTCTCCTTATAGACAAAGAGAATCAAGGGCTCATCCGGGGCCTTGCGCTGGCCGCCACGATAGCCGACTTCATCATATCGCTTCCGCTGTATCTGAGATTCGCAAACACGCACAACATGCAGTTTGTGGAGAAGGTGGCGTGGCTCCCCCAGTTCGGCGTCAGCTACTACCTTGGGGTGGACGGCATCTCGATGCCGCTTATCCTGCTTACCACGCTTACCACGATGATCTGCGTGATAAGCGCCTGGACGGCCGTCGAAAAGCGTGTCAAGGAGTTCATGATAACCCTGCTCCTTTTGGAGACGGGTATGATCGGCGTGTTCTGTGCGCTGGATTTCTTCCTGTTCTACGTTTTCTGGGAGATGATGCTCATCCCCATGTTCCTGATGATCGGCGTGTGGGGCGGCCAGCGCAGGATATACGCCGCGCTCAAGTTTTTCATATACACGATGGCCGGCTCGGTGCTGATGCTTGTGGCGATACTCTGGATGTATTTCCAGCACAAGGCCGTCAAAGGTTTTTACACGATGGACATACAGGCCTACCACGGCCTGTTGATGGATCCGTCGGCGCAACTCCTGCTTTTCCTCGCCTTCTTCGTGGCGTTTGCCATAAAGGTGCCGATGTTCCCGTTCCACACATGGTTGCCCGACGCGCACGTGGAGGCTCCCACGGCAGGTTCCGTGATACTGGCGGGAATACTGCTGAAGATGGGCACATACGGCTTTTTGCGGTTTTCCCTGCCGATATTCCCGGAGGCCACGCTCAACGCGGTGGACTGGATAAGCTGGCTTGCGCTCATCGGCATAGTTTACGGGGCGCTGGTCGCCATGGTGCAGGAGGACGTCAAGAAGCTCGTGGCCTATTCGTCGGTGAGCCATCTCGGTTTCGTCGTGCTCGGCATATTCGCGCTCAACGTGGAGGCCATCACCGGCGGGATGTTGCAGATGCTCAACCACGGCGTCTCGACCGGCGCGTTGTTCCTTGCGGTGGGCGTACTGTACGAGCGCAGGCACACCAGGCTCATTTCGGAATACGGCGGCGTTTCGTCGAAAATGCCGGTGTTCGCGGTGATTTTCATGATCGTCACGCTCTCGTCCATCGGCCTGCCGGGCCTCAACGGGTTCGTGGGCGAGTTTCTGATATTGATGGGGACGTGGAAGTTCAACCCGCTATACGCGGCCATAGCCACGTCGGGCGTTATCTGGGCGGCGGTTTACATGTTGTGGATGTTCCAGCGGGTGATGTTCGGCAAAGTGACCAACCCGAAGAACGAAAAGCTTAAAGACCTGAACTGGCGCGAGGTGACTTATTTCGCGCCGTTCATCGTACTGATATTCGTATTGGGCGTCTATCCCACGCCGGTGATAAAGAAGATGGAGCCTACCATCGCGCATCTGGTGGCGCAGGTGAAAAAGGAAAAGGGCGCGTCTGTGGCGCCTCCTGTTTCCCGCCCAAGGGTGGCTCCCCCGGCCGGCAATCCTCATGGAGGGGCGCATGTCTCCCCTCGCTCGCATTAAAAGGTGACGACAATGACGCCGATCAAAATACCAAGCATCGCGTTGGACGCGATAGGGCCGGAGATGGTCCTGACGGCCACGGCGATGGTTCTGCTCATGATAGAGGTGTTTGCGGATAAAAAAGGCCGCGACCATCTCGGATACATCGCGCTAGGCGGCTCGGTTCTGGCGGGGGCTTTGGCTTACAAGCTCTCCGGGGTGTCGGTGACCACGTTCGGCGGGCTTTATGTGGTGGACAACTTCTCCACGTTCTTCAAAATCATTTTCATGATAAGCGCCGGGTTGACCGCGCTCATCTCCGTGAAATACGCCCAGGACGAAGGGATCAACCACGGCGAATACTACGCCATGATTCTGTTCGCCACAGTCGGCATGTGCGTGATGGCCTCCGCGCGAGACCTCATCACCATCTTCATGGGCGTGGAGGTGATGTCCATCGCCCTTTATGTCCTTGCGGGCATGACCCGGACACGGGAAGTCTCCAACGAGGCTTCGCTGAAGTATTTCATCCTCGGCGCTTTTTCGTCGGGTTTCCTGCTCTACGGAATGGCGCTGGTTTACGGCGCTACGGGAACCACCCAGCTTCAGGCCATCGGCAAAGCCGCCGGCCTGTTGACTGGCAACCCCATGTTCATCGCTGGCGCCGTGATGATGACCATCGGCTTCGCGTTCAAGGTGGCGGCGGTTCCGTTCCACATGTGGACGCCGGACGTTTACCAAGGCTCGCCCGCTCCGGTGACGGCGTTCATGTCCACCGGGCCAAAGGCGGCGGCGTTTGCGGCGTTCCTGCGCGTTTTCGCGGAGGCGTTCCCCGCGATGAAAGAGGACTGGTGGGTGATCATCTGGTCTCTGGCTGTGTTGACGATGACGATGGGCAACGTCGTGGCCCTGGTGCAGAACGACGTAAAAAGGATGCTGGCCTATTCTTCGATCGCCCACGCGGGATACATTCTGGTCGGCCTCGCAGTGGCAAGCCCGGCGGGTTCTTCCGGCGCCGCGTTCTACCTGCTCGTTTACGCTTTCATGAATATCGGCGCGTTCGCCCTGCTCATCGTGGCGGCCGGCAAAGGGGAGCGGACGACGACGTATCAGGATTTCTCCGGGATGGGGCGCAGAAGCCCGCTTACCGCATTGGCGCTCACGATTATGGTTTTCTCGCTTGCCGGGATACCGCCCACCGCAGGCTTCGCCGGAAAGTTCTACCTTTTCATGTCGGCGTTGGAAAAAGGTTTCGTGTGGCTCGCCGTCATAGCGGTGATCAACTCCGTCGTGTCGGTGTTTTACTATCTTAAGCTGGTCGTCTACATGTACATGCGCGACGAGGATGGCGAGGCCCGCCCGGAGATATCTGTGGCCGCCCCGCTTGCGGTGGCCGCTGTGGTGACAGTTTGCGCCGTCATGTGGCTGGGAGTAATGCCCGCCAAATATATAGACTTCGCAAAGTCGGCGTTCCTTCCGTTCTAACCCGGATTCTGTATGGGCTACCCGCCGGGTCGCCCATACGGCAGACTGCTTAGCCGAACCGACGATTTCATCTTTCCGCTAACGCTCCCGCAAAATACAATTCCACCTTCGGTTTTCGGGGTTATACTGGAAGCCATCAGCATAAACATGGAAAGGGTATGACATGAGCGAACTAGAACCGAAGTCTCCGCAACACGCCCCATATGTGCAGGAACTGGAAGCTGGAACATACATCTGGTGCGGATGCGGCCTTTCGAAGAATCAGCCCTTCTGCGACAACGCCCACAAGGGCACGCCTTACGAGAGTTCCCCGAGGGCCGCTATGCTCTTCGAACTGGAGGAGGACAGGAAAGTCGCGCTCTGCGGATGCAAACACACATCCAAACCCCCATTTTGCGACGGCACCCATGCGTTTCCAAAATAAGAAAAGATAGGGTTTGACGTTGTGGACAGATCATCCCAACGCCATATACAGATCGTGATTCAGGGACGGTTTGCATGATCACTCTTTCAAACTGCGCTCTTGCCGTGATTGACGTGCAGGGGAACCTCGCCCACTCCATGAGCGGCAAGGAGGCGTTATTCACCAACCTTCGTAAAATCATCGCAGGCGCGAAAATCCTGGGCGTCCCCATATTGTGGACAGAGCAGGTTCCCGCAAAGCTTGGAAAAACCATCCCGGAAATAGCGGAGCTGTTAGACGGAGTGCCGCTCGTCGACAAGGCGACTTTCTCATGTTTAGGCGACGAGAAGTTCCTGCGCGAGGTCGAGGCCACAGGCAGGACTCATTTCATCGTTTGCGGGATAGAGGCGCATGTGTGTGTTTACCAAACGGTTCGGGACTTATTGGGAGCCGGATACGCTGTGGAGGTCGTGGCCGACGCCGTATCCTCGCGCAACGCCGAGAACAGGGCGATAGGAATCGAGAAGATGAAAAATCTCGGAGCGCAAATAACTTGCGTGGAGACGGCGCTGTTCGAGCTTATGGGGACTGCCGAAGCCGACAAATTCCGCGAGATACAAAAAATCGTGAAATAGCGGAAGAGGGCCGCCAGAATAAAAAACGGCGCGGATGTTTGAACCCGCGCCGCGAAAAGACCTGGAATCGAGTCTTTTTAAGTAAGTTATTTCTTGGCGGCTTTCTTAGCGGGTTTAGCCGCCGCTTTCTTGGCGGGCTTAGCCGCCGCTTTCTTGGCAGGTTTAGCCGCCGCTTTCTTGGCAGGTTTAGCCGCCGCTTTTTTAGCAGGTTTCTTGGTCGCCATTACTTTCTCCTTTTTTCTGTTTTTAGTAGCTACTGATGATTTCCTAACCTCGGAAACCTTAATATCCCATGTTGAAAACACGGGATACATTTGAACCAATTGGTTGATGAGCGTCGCAAGCTTGTAAGTCGTCGCAAGGATGAGCCTGCCGCCGGAATGCATGTCCACGCCTTCCTGTCCCGGTTCGAGCCGGGCGGTGGCGATGGACTCGTGAAAGCCTTCAAGGTTAATGCCCGCATATTTCGAGTAAAGAATCAACTCGGACAAGTGCTCCTTAAGCTCCCTGTCGAGATAACGGGGATTCTTTAGCTCAAGTCTTACGCTGGTGGACCCCTTCAAGTTCTAGTCTCCTCAGACTATGCCGCCATTATGCAATAGTTATGTGCTAACTTGGCCGAACTGCTACCCTGTTAATGCTTTCTACTTCCTAAAGTGAAACTATTGTAGTCTATTTACAGACAATTTCAACTAATATTTTAAAATTAAATGAAATTTCTTTGGAGAAAGAAAAAAAGAATTTAAAATACTTTTGCGGATTAATCTTTCAACTTTCGGGCTGGTTTTAGTCTTAATCCTTTAATCAGGCTGTTTTTGACCGCATGGTAATAAAAGGTACGGCAAAGCTTATGATGGCCGCGTTTTATGGGCTTGCCGCAAAGCCGCGCCGGGGCCATAGCTTGCGAAAAATAATTTTGCGATGAGGTGGAAATGAAAAGCGCGGTTGACGTAGAGGCGATCATACAGGCGAGGGTTGGCTCTACGCGCCTGCCGGAAAAAGTTTTTTTAAAAATCGGCCCCTCGACGATTCTTGAATGGGTGATCGAAAGATTGCGCGAAGTTGCGGCTGTGGAGCGGGTCGTTGTCGCGACAACGAATGCTTCGAGAGACGACCTGATAGAGAAGATGGCGGAGAGGCTTGGCGTCGCTGTTTTTCGTGGAGAAGAAGACGACGTGTTGGACCGTTTTTACCGGACGCTTGAAACGTATCCGGCTAAAACTATCGTCCGCGCCACTGCCGATAATCCTCTTCTCGACCCTGCCTCGCTGGAGATGATGATACGGGCGCACATCGCAGGCGGCCACGATCACACCGGCGGGGGGGGCGTCATTCCGCTCGGACTCACCGCTGAAGTCGTCTCCTCATCGGCCATCAACATAGCCTGGCGGCAGACTATCGAAAAACCCCATCGGGAGCATGTAACGCCGTACATATATACTCATCCCGAAATGTTCCGGCTGGCAAGCGTCCCGGTTTCCCCGAAAATTTCCGGCAGATATTACAGGTTCACCGTGGACACGGGGGAGGATTACAACCTGATGACGGCTATCCACGATCGGTTGAGCGTGAAGGGGCTAGCGTTTTGCGCGGAAGAAGCGGTGAGGTTGCTGGACGAAAACCCTGAGCTTGCAGTCATGAACGGAGGCGTTGTCCAGAAAGATTGGCGCAAGGAACTGAGTTGACTAAAACTTTCGAGATTCAGTTCATCGCGTCCGCAATTTGCGCCACTGTCCGATCAGCCGTTCCAGGCCCGCCCCTGGGTCGTCTTCGCGCATCAGCCCCGACCCGATAAGGAATCCGTCAGCCCCTTCGGCTGAAATGCGTATCATATCTTCCGGCGACGAGATTCCGCTTTCGCTTACGACTATCGCCTCCCCCGCGATAAGCGGCGCAATGCGCCCGGTCGTCATCATATCAACGGAGAGTGTTGGCGAGCGGAAATCGCGGTTGTTGACGCCGACAAGCCGGGGCTTAAGTCCGCGCACGGATTCCCACTCCTGGCTGGAGTGAATCTCCACCAGCGGCTCAAGACCCAGTTCCACAGCGAAACGGTATAAATCCGCAAACCGTTCAGTGTCTTCGAAATTGACCGTCATCAAAAGTATCGCGTCGGCTCCAAGCGCGGCCGTTTCCGCCACCTGCCACCTGTCGAGTATGAAATCCTTCCGCAGAACCGGGATGGAGACGGCGGGGCGGAGGATAGGGATATACATCGGCGAGCCGCAGAAAAAACGGGACTCCGTGATTACGGAAAGCGCGGAGGCCCCGGCTTTCTCGTACCCAGCCGCTATGCGGGCCGGATGGAAATCCGACGCCTTGAACATGGTTGAAGGCGAAGCCCGTTTGATCTCCGCGATAATACCCGGCTTATCGCCTTTGTTGGCGAGCGCGCCGTGAAGGGAACGGAAATCACCGCGCCGCCTTTCCGCGACTCCGTATCAGGTCGGCTTCCGAAACCAGTTTCCGGGCGTGGCGCGTCTCTTCCGTCTTATGGTCGAGGATAGCCTGAAGCACGGGGCTTATAGACATTTAAAAAAATCTTTCTCCGTCAAAAAAATAAATCGCATTAGCTAACACCGCTTCGCCGTTGACGCATTGAGCTGTCGTCCAAATGCTCGGCGTTGGTGTTCTTCACCCCGCCGTCCTAAAGAGACAATTTGCTAAGGGGAGTTTGATAAGCCAACGATTGGCTCCCTTACCCTCTCCCCGCCAACTTTGCGGGGAGAGGATGGCGCAAAGCGCCAGGTGAGGGGTTACAAGTAGCATCTCACGATATTGGCTATATGTATCTCACACTCAAAACACGGTTTGAAACCCTCACCCCACCCTCTCCCACGATAAGGCGCGGGAGAGGGGGTAGAGCAATTGGTCAACGGCTAACGCAAAGCCCTCCCTGCTAAGACGGCGGGGTGAATAACACCCCGCCGAGCATCTTGTTTGGAATCTGAAACCGATTCAAACTCACCGCAGTTTCTTGTACGGCAGGTAAACCGGTTTCCATATGCCGCTTCGTATGACTTCATGTGGTGTTTTTCCGACGGGCGCCTCGGCCACTCCCTGCGACACCGCCTTCTCGAAAACCGACTCGGCGATTTCTATCGAAACTTTCTGCAAATCTTTTACCTTAGGATATACGCAGTGCGACTGGGCCGCGTCCGCAGGCATAAGCTCGGAGAGCCTGTAGGCGGCGGAGGTGAACATTTCGTCGGTGATGTTTTTCGCGCCGCTGGCTATGCAACCCAATCCAAGCCCGGGGAATACGAAAGCGTTGTTGCCCTGTCCTATCCGGTGCGTCCTGCCCTCGTAATGGACAGGCGGGAAGGGGCTACCTGTGGCGACGATGGCCCTTCCATCGCTCCACTTTATAACGTCCGCCGGCTGGGCCTCCGCCTGGCTTGTGGGGTTGCTCATCGGGAATATGATGGGATTGGGCGCGTTGCGGGCCATCGCCTCTACTATCGGTTTCGTAAAACTTCCCGGCTGGCCCGACAGCCCAAGCAGAACAGTTACTTTGCCGTTGATAATGGCCTCTTCGAGCGAAATGCGCGAGGAGTTGGCGACTTTCCAATCCCGGACGACATCCCGCGAAGTGGCGAAACGCATTTTGTAATCTTCTTTGTCCGCCCGGTCGTCGGTTACAAGCCCTTTGCTGTCCACCACCAGGATGCGCCCTGCGGCCTCTTTTTCCGAAAGGCCTTCGTGGACAAGCCCGTTGAAAATCTGCCGTGCGACCCCTATCCCTCCGGCGCCCGCGCCGTAAATGAGGAACTTCTGCTCCGTAATCTCCGCGTCGGTTATTTTCATTGCGGAAATAATCCCCGCCAAGGCCACCGCGCCGGTGCCCTGCACGTCGTCGTTGAACGACAGCAGGTCGTCCCTGTAGTTGTCGAGGTTGTGGAACGCGTTGCCCTTGGAAAAATCCTCCCACTGCAGAAGGGCCTTGGGGAAATTGCGTTTAACGCCAGCGACGAACATCTTTATGAAGTCGTCGTACTCCGAGCCGGTGAGTCTGGCCTTGCGAAGGCCAAGGTACAGCGGGTCGGTGAGCAGGGCCTTGTTGTCCGTCCCAACATCCAGCGAAATCGGCAGGCATACCCACGGCGATATCCCCGCGCCCAGCGTGTACAGCGACAACTTGCCGATAGGTATGTTCATCCCGCCCGAACCCTGGTCGCCGATACCGAGTATTCCCTGGTTGTCCGTGACCACGATGATCTGCACCTCCTCGGCGGGAAAACGGGAGGCCTTCGGCCATGTTGGTCATCTTGTCCACGTTTTCCGTTGAGATGTACAAGCCCCTGGCGTGGCGGAAGATGTGGCTACCTTTCTGGCAAGCCTCGCCGACCGTGGGTGTGTATATGATCGGAACCATCTCCTCTAGGTGCGCGTTCAGCAGGCCGTAGAAAAGAGTTTCGTTCCTGTCCTGCAACGAGCGCAGGTGGATGTATTTTTCGATGTTCGTCGGTTTGGTCAGGTAGTTCTCGTACACCCGTATCATCTGCTCTTCGAGCGAGGCCACATGCGCAGGGAGAAGCCCCTCAAGCCCGAACTCGCGTCTTTCGTCTTCCGTGAACGCGGTGCCTTTGTTGAGGATGTGATGGAACAGAAGGTCGGTTCCGTGTTCGTCAACGGCAATGTACTTGTCGCCGTTCTTGTCCGTCATGATGCGGAAGTGGCTCATATCCCCCTCCAATAAAACAGGCGTTGGGTAATCGTTCGGCGCCTGCCGCGCCAATCGGACATGCGGCAAGCCATTACACACTATAATCCCGGGTCAAAAAAACTCTCAAGCATTTTTTGCGTAGCGCCGATAAATTGGCATGGAATTAGAACGATTCCCTGCAATGGATTGTGGGGATAGTTCCTGCGAAACGCTAAGGAGGGCGTTTGATCATGGATACTGTAAATGCAACTAGTGGAAACGGAAGCACTGAGGCGCTAAGGGCGCATATCGTAAAACGGTTCCTGCCCAACCTTGGAAGCGGGATGAAACTTTTCGACGCGCCGATGACCCCGGCGGGAAACTCCGTAATCAGGGCGCAGGCCAATAACGGCGGATTTTCGGCGGTGGCGTGAGAAAGGTGTGTTTTTATCTATTTCGGAGGTTGCGTAACGGCCGTAAGCGCATCCCCTATTGACAGCATATTCTCAAGTTTGAGCGCCCACGCTGTCATTCTACTTTGATCCTTCGGTCGAAGACTCCCTCAGGATGACAAGAACATTGTCATTCTGATCGAAGCGAAGAATCCATCAAATAGAATATTCGTTTTACTTTGATCCTTCAGTCGAGGACTCCTTCAGGATGACAGAATAACAACGGTCGCAGAACCTCCATCAGGATGACAAGAAGCCACAGAGGAATCTTTAAAACTCCCCGATGACTGAAGAACCGGTTGTGGGAATTGCCCGTCGGGGCGGATTGGGATATAAAGGATGTGCGTGGAGAAATTATAATCAGGAAAAAGATGGAGAATTATATGAGCAGGATCGTTTCCGCCCTTTGTTTGACCGCCTTTTTTCTCGCCGCCTCCGCCAACGCCGAGACTTTCGACGTTGACCCGGTTCACTCCCGGATAGGGTTCGCCGTCAAACATATGGTTGTCAGCACGGTGCAGGGGGAGTTTTTTAAATTTCAGGGGACGTTCGACCTGGACGATAAAGACTCGCTTGTCAAAACCGAGGCCACGATAGGCGTCGCAAGCATCAACACCCGCGAGGAAAAAAGAGACGCCCATCTTAAAAGCCCCGATTTCTTCGACGCCGAAATGTTCCCGGACATAAAATTCGTTTCGCGCAAAGTGTCGGGGAAAAAGAGCAGATACTCGGTGATAGGCGACCTCACCATCAAGGGTGTGACCAAGCCTGTGGCTCTCTCCGGCCACATGAACGGCCCCATCAAGGACATGCAGGGCGTCAAGCGGGTCGGCTTTCGAGCGGAGGGTAAGATCAACAGGAAAGACTACGGTGTAAGTTTCCACAAGGTTCTGGAAGCCGGCGGCGGCCTGGTGGTTGACGACGAGGTGCAGATAATCCTCGACATCGAGGGCACACCGAAAAAATGACCCGTTCGCCCGACGGGTTTGGCGCTAACCCGCCAGCGAGGTAGGTGTGCCGACGCCGTTGGGTCATTCGTTCATGGCCCTTGCCGTTATGGGGGCCACGCCTTTCGTTTCGCCGGTGAACGGCGCGCGCGAAAAGGCGTGGCTGGCCGTTTACTGTGTCGCCGTGGCGAACATGGCCGATCTGGACTTCATCTGGTGGAACGGCGCCGGTTTCACCGTATCGAGCATATTCCACCATGGAATAACCCACTCGCTCGGTTTCGCGTTGATAGTGGCCGCCGTAGCCTACGCAGTGGCGCGTCTTAGGGGCAGGAAAGATTGTCTCCAACTCGCCATTCTGACCACAGCGTTGTATTCAAGCCATGTGGTGGTTGATCTGCTCAACGAGGACAACTATTCCCAAAACGGCGTTGGCCTGCCCGCGTTGTGGCCGTTGACGGAGACTTATTTTATTTTCCCCATAATCCCCGGCGTTAACAGGGATAACCTGTTCACACTCGGCAACGCAAAGGCCGTGATGGTGGAGGTTCTGCTTTTTGGCGGGATCATGATGGCGGTTTGGGGTTACAGATTTTGGAGGGACAGGGGAGTGGTAAGAGCCACCGCCAGGGAGTGATGGTGGCGATGCTGATGAATATCCACGACACGATCAACTCCATCGAGTCCATCACTCCAAAAGAAGCGATCATTCTCCAGAATGAACTGCGCGGGAGCGTGATTGCCCGCGATGATTTTGGGGATATCAAACTCATCGGCGGTGTGGATGTTGGCGTGAAAGAGGGAATCGCTGTGGCGGCAGTGGTGATGTTCGAGTATCCGTCGTTGACGCTTGTCGAAACTGCGACCGCAACTCGCAAAGCCGTGTTCCCTTACGTTCCCGGATTGCTTGCGTTCCGTGAAATTCCCGTCATTCTAGATGCGTTAGTGAAACTGTCCCGCCGCCCCGACATCATCATTGTGGATGGTCATGGCTATTCCCACCCTCGCAGATTCGGCCTGGCGTGTCATCTCGGCGTTACGCTGGACATACCCGCTATCGCCTGCGGCAAGTCGCGGCTTGTCGGCGAATACCGCGAACCTTCGCTCGGACGTGGTTCGGTGGAGGATTTGGTCGAGGGCGGCGAAGTCATCGGTAAAATTCTGCGAACGAGGGACAACGTCAAACCAGTGTTCATCTCCGTGGGACACAGGGTATCGTTGGATACGGCGGTGCGGATAGCGTTAGAGTCGGCGCGGGGGAAACGTTTGCCGGAACCGGTGGGGATGGCGCATAAGGCGGCCTCCAATAGAACGAAGGATGGTTTTAGGAAGCGTTGAAATGCTGGCAGGCGCGCTATTTGTCATACTGAACCCTTCGAAGGACTCAGGGTAAACTCCATGAAGAGTTGATCAGAGTTTGTCATTCTGAACGTAATGTCATTCTGAGCGCCAGCGAAGAATCTATCAGTAGAATATTCTGTTTTACTTTGATCCTTCGGTCGCAAGGCCTCCCTCAGGATGACAAAAAGACTTCTCTGTCAGTGCCTGAAATGCCGTATCCCGGTGAACACCATCGCCATGCCATACTCGTCCGCCGCCGCAATAACTTCATCGTCGCGCACGGAGCCGCCGGGCTGGATGACCGCCGTGATGCCGGCCTTGCCAGCTTCGTCTATCCCGTCGCGGAACGGAAAAAAGGCGTCGGAGGCCATCACCGCGCCGCGCACCGGATGCCGCGCTT
>JADGAO010000180.1 GCA_015231995.1 Nitrospinota bacterium
GAAAAGGGAGATTTATGCGGTTGCCGTTTGACATTTAACACGGTTGCTGAGGGAGTCCTCGACCGAAGGATCGAAGTAGAATTGAATATTCTATTTGATGGATTCTTCGCGTTGCTCAGAATGACAATCTCTGGTGGATTCTTCACTTCGTTCAGAATGACAATTGGTGTTCGTTCAGAATGACAATGTCGCGAATGCGATGACTTACTCATAACGCTCATTCGTATCCGGCTCCCGTCAGGCGCTGGCGGGGGGCGGAGGGGATTTTATCCATCAGCGCGATGATAGAGTCCACCACCTCTTCCGGCGCACGGTTTGTGTTATCCGCTTTCACCGTAGCATAACGCTCGTAACCCGGCGAGCGTTCCGCATAAAGCCTGTCGAACGAGGCGCGAGGGTTGTCCCTGTCGAAAATCGCCGGAACGCCATCCGCCATGATCCGCCTGTAAAGCTCCTCCTTGTCCACCACCAGATAAACGAACAACGCGGAGCTTGCGTCCAGCCTGAAGGCTTCCATCGTTGCCAGCGCCCCGCCGCCGAAGGATATCACGCTGTATGGCGAACTGATGGCCTCTTTTATCGCCTCCGCCTCCATCTTGCGGAAATATTCCGCGCCATGTTTTTTGTGAATTTCCCGGCAGGTGAGTTTCTGCCCCTCGAATATCTCATACAGGCCTTCGATAATCGCGTCGGTGTCGGAGTATTCCATGTTAAGTTTTTTGGCCAGAGCACGCCCGATAAGCGACTTGCCCGCGCCTTTAAAGCCGATGAGGATTATCGGCCCGGCTGTCTTCATCGAAATAAATCTCCCGCAACTCTCAGGTTTTCACCAACCCGCCTTTGTAATTGTAGCATCGGAAGAACGAAAATTCCCTTATTAGCTCCCCGTGGCGTTCGATCCGCAAAATTCCGGCCGGTTCCACCTTCTCAAAATGGGCGGAAATGGTTTTCACGTCCACCCGTTCCGTCTCCTCCACATACACCGCGTTTTTCCCCGGCAAATGCGAGACGGAGCCTAGATAGCCGAACCGCTTCTCCCCTTTTGTCATAAACGCTTCCGGCGACCCTTCGGCGTAGAACCTCATCAAAGCGGCTATCTGATATCTTTCGGTGACGATGAATGCGTCTTTCCCCAGGCTTTTGAGCCTCTCGCCCGTCTCGTGCCCAAGCGTCTTCCATCCATACACACGCCTGCTTATTTCCCGTTTTTGCGGCATGGGGAGGATGGGGTTGACTATCTGGATATGCGCGTAAACCGTCAGGGCGGTGGAAAAAAAGACGGCTGTGTAAAACCCCGCCCGCATCCATCCACCGGATTTCATGTGATATCGTTCCGCGATCCTTGCCACAAACACGGGCGTTCCCACGATGGCCGCGACATAGGCCGGAGCGGCCCAGTTCCCCTCCATCCTCGCCTGCAGACTATTTGCGATGAAAAAGAGGAACAACGGAGCGGACATCATGGAAAGCAAAAGGAAATCGTCGCGTTGTTCTTTTACCGCCAGCCATCCGAGGCCGAACGATGAGGCGACGAGAAAGAAAAACATGAACACGCCGTAAAACCCTATCTGCCCGCCCCAGAACGTAAGAAAGTCCATCAAAGGTTTCCGGTCGCCCGGCGCAAAGCCGTGTTTTAGCTGGAAGCCGAACGACACCCAGTCGTGGTTGTAGTTCCACACGACCACCGGCGCGAAAATTATCAACCCAAGCGCGAATGCCAGGTACGGCTCCCGACGAAAGAGCCACACACGGTTCTCCGGCGAGACGAACAGGAACAAAAAGAACGCCGGGGCGAACAGGGCCGCCGTGTATTTGGAAAGCATGGCGAGGCCGAAAAAGAAACCGACCGCGTAAAAATGGCGTGGCTGTTGGGTGTCCACGAGTTTGAACGCGAAATAGAGAGCCGCAGACCAGAATAGAAGGAGTGGGCTGTCCGGCGTGGTGACAAACGCGCCGACGGAAAAAATGGGAATCACGTTTACAAGAACGGCAGACCACATGCCGGTCTTATGGTCGTTCATCATGCCCGACGCGATGGAGTAGGCGAACCATGTGGCCCCACCGGCGCAAAGTATGGCGGCTAATCGCACCAGCCGTTCCGTGTCGCCGAAGAACGTCGAGGCGGCGATGAGGTAGGAGACCATCGGAGGGTGGTCGTAGTAGCTTAAATCCAGATGTTTCGACCAGAGCCAGTAGTACGGCTCGTCCAGCGAAAGCTCGAACCAGCCCGCGTAAACGAAACGGAAAACGGAGACGGTTGCGATGAAAAGTAAGATTGCGGTTTTTGGCGCAGTCACCAGGCGGGCCACATGTAATAAAGCCCGGCGGGCATCTTAAGCCGGAAGGGGAGCGACACCTCGTTCTCGTCTCCGAGGATCGTTTCCATCAGGCTCTTCTTTTTCTCCTCTTCCACCCTGTTGGGCTTGCCGGATATGCCGCCGAGCAGAGCGGCCAGTTCCACAGCGTCCTCAAAACCTCCGAGCTTGTCCACAAGCTTCGCTTTGAACGCTTGCCGACCGGTGAGTATGCGCCCGTCGGCCACTTTGCGGACCTCGTCGACGGAGAGGCCGCGGCCCTGCGCCACGTCGTTTATGAACTGGTCGTAGGTGTCGTCCACTACCCCCTGCATCAACGCCCTGTCTTCTTCCGTGAACGGGCGGGCGGGCGAGCCGGTGTCCTTGAACTTGCCGCTTTTAACGACAACTGCCTTAAGCCCGATTTTGTCCATAAGGTCGAACGAGGTGGAGAACATCATTATCACGCCGATGGAGCCGGTGATAGTGCCGGGGTTGGCCACGATCTTGTTGCAGGCGGCGGCGACGTAATACCCGCCGGAGGCCGCCACCGCGCCCATGGACGCGACCACCGGTTTTTTAGCGGCGGCTTTTCTCACCGCCGAATAAATTTCCTGCGACGGACCGACGACGCCGCCGGGGCTTGAAATGCTGATGACGATGGCCTTGACCGAGTCGTCCTCCGCCCATTTGTCCAGTTGGCGCATGAACTGCGTCCCGTCCATGATGACCCCGTGCAGACGCACGATAGCCACCTTGCCGTCGGAGAGCGATAACGATTCTTTAATCCCGCCGCCGGACGGGAAAAACATGTTGAAGCTGGCCGCGAACACGGCCCACAGGAAAACGAAAAAAAGGGTCACAGCCAACGCCGTGAAAAGCGTTTTACGCTGTGACCCCATATAAGCTACCTTCCAGAAGGAGAAAGCATGGCGGCTGACTTGGACAGCCTACTAACCCTCTTTTCCGCCCTCGGCCGTTTCTTCGGCCACTTCCTCGGAACCGGCCTCGTTGGAGACGTCGTCGTCGCCCGCCTGAGCGTTCTCGTCGTAACCGGCCGCCTCTTCCATGGCGCGAAGCTCCCTCTCCACCTCTTCAGGGGAAAGGCCTTCGAGGAACGCCTTGATGGAAAGCCCTATCCTGCGGTTTGCGGCGTCGAGCTTTATCACCTTGGCCGTAACCTCCTGCCCGACCTTTACGGCCTTGCGCGGATTGGCGATCCGGTTGGTGGAAAGCTGGGAGACGTGGATAAGCCCCTCGATGCCGCTCTCCAGTTCCGCGAAGGCGCCGAAATTGGCCACCTTCGTGATTATGCACTTCACTTCCGAGCCGATCGGGAAACGGCCTTCGACGCCGTCCCACGGATCTTTCTCCAACTGCTTCAACCCAAGCGACAGGCGCTCGTTCTCTTTGTCCACGCTAAGAACGATGCACCTTACCTTGTCCCTCTTTTTGAGAAGCTCGGAAGGATGTTTCACCTTCTGCGTCCAGCTCATGTCGGAGATGTGGATCAGGCCGTCCACGCCGTCTTCAAGCTCCACAAAGGCGCCGAAATCGGCCAGGTTGCGCACGCGCCCTTCGATTATCGCGCCCGCCGGATACCTCTCTTCGATGGTCTCCCACGGGTTGGACTCTATCTGCTTCATGCCGAGGGATATGCGTTTCTTCTCCCTGTCGAGGGAGAGAACCACCGCCTCCACCTGGTCGCCGATGTTGACTAGTTTGCCAGGATGTCGTATGTGCTTGTTCCAGGTCATCTCGGAGATGTGGACAAGGCCTTCGATGCCCTCTTCGAGCTCTATGAACGCGCCGTAGTCGGCGATGGAGACGATTTTGCCGGCGACGCGGGACGTGGGCTTGTATTTGTTCTCGGCGTTCGTCCACGGATCCGGCGTGGTCTGTTTAAGCCCGAGGGAGACGCGCTCCGTCACCTTGTCGAACTTTAGCACCATGACCTTCAACGTGTCGCCGATGGCGAACATGTCGGACGGATGGTTGACCCTGCCCCACGACATGTCCGTGATGTGCAGGAGGCCGTCTATGCCGCCCAGGTCGATAAACGCGCCGTAGTCGGTGATGTTCTTGACGACTCCCTCGACAACCTTGCCCTCTTCGAGAAGGGAAAGGGCGTTTTCCTTGGAAATCTTCCGCTCTTCCTCGAGCAATACCCTGCGGGAGAGAACGATGTTCCCCCGCTTCTTGTTCATCTTTATGATCCTGTACTTGTACCGCTCGCCGATGAGCCTGTCGAGGTTCTTTATGGGGCGCAGGTCTATCTGCGAACCGGGCAGGAACGCCTTTAACCCTATGTCTACGGTAAGGCCGCCCTTGATCTTGGAGGTGACGACGCCTTCTATCACGGAATTGCTTTCGTAAACCTTGGCGATCTCGTCCCATACTTTTATCTTGTTGGCCTTGTCCTTTGACAGGATGATCTGGCCTTCGGCGTCTTCGGAGCTTTCGAGCAGGACGTCAACCTTGTCGCCGACCTTGAGGGCCGGCCCCTGGGCGCCGAACTCGGAGACCGCTATGCGGCCTTCGCTCTTGAACCCGACGTCTACTATTATGTGCGATGCTGTCCTGGAGATCACGACGCCGGTGACCAACTGCCCTTCCTTGCAGGCTTGCATGCTTACGTTGACGAGGGCCTCATATTCACTATAGGAATCCCCGAGGACGTCCTCGCTAAGATCGGCTTCCGCCACGGAATTGGCGTAGTCCTCGTTTTTTACCCTGCGGATGGCTCCCTTATGGCTAGCGGTCATACGGATATTATCAGTCCTTTCTTTCCCTACGATTTCACCGGCCCACCTGACCGTCTATTAATCTTGCAAAATATTGTTTCTAGCATTTTTTCCATAGCCGCGTCAATAGTCAAATCAGAAGTGTCCATCTCGACGGCCCCTTCTGGTTTCACCAAAGGCGACGTGGCGCGCTGGCTGTCGAGCCTGTCGCGATCCCGTATTCCGGCCAGCGTGCTCTCTTCGGTGATGGCGGCCCCTTGCGCCGTAAGGTCTTTTACACGCCGTTTTGCGCGTGTATGGTCGCTTGCCCCCAGGTAGAACTTTACGTCCGCGTCGGGGAAGACATGGGAGCCTATGTCCCTCCCCTCCATCACCACCCGTCCAGAGGCGCCCATCTGCCGCTGAATATCCACGAGCCGTTTTCTTACGCCCGGATGGGCGGACACCACGGAAACCGAGGAGTCCACGTCGGGGCGCCTGATCCTGGCCGTGAAGTCCGCCCCGTTGACGATGGTCTTCTGTCCGTCTTTGGACTTCTCGAAATGAAGGGTTATCGCGCTGGTCGCTGTTTCCGCCGCGTTTTCATCGGATGGGTCGAGGCCCGCGTCGAGCATAATAGCGGTGACGGCGCGGTACATGGCCCCGGTGTCTATGTTCACCATATCCAGCCGATTGGCGAGAAGCTTGGCCATCGTGGATTTGCCCGACCCGGCGGGGCCGTCTATGGCGACCACGAACCGGTCGGGAAGAGATTGAATGTTGTCCGTGGATTTCCCCGGCTGGTTATCGCTGGTCAATTTCAATCCTTGCCTGACGCGCCTTTTCCAACCGCTTCGTCAATCCGGCGAAATCGCCTTCCTCGATGGCTTTCCGCATCCCCGCCAGGCTCTTCTCATATTCGCGGATGGCGTTGACCACTTCACCGGCGTTCATCGAAAAAATGTCGCGCCACATCTCCGGGTGGCTGGCGGCTATTCTGGTCGTGTCGCGGAACCCGCCTGCGGCGAATCCCCGGAACGCCTTGTCCGGGTCCAGCGCGACCAGCGTCTCCACCAGCGCATACGCCGCCACATGGGGCAGATGGCTTATCACGGCCAAAGCGCGATCATGCTCTTGCGGCGTCATCTCGACCACTTTCGAGCCGACTCCCTCCCACATGGCTCTCACCTTGCGAATGGCTTCGGACGATGTGATGGACGTGGGAGTGAGTATCGTATATCTGTTTTCGTACAGCGTTAGAAACGCCGATTCCGGGCCGGATTTTTCTGTCCCGGCGATTGGGTGGCCGCCGACGAAACGGGAAGGGTTGACCAGTTTCTCGGTAAGCTCTGCGGTCATCTTCCCTTTTACCGACCCGCCGTCGGTTATCACGCAGTCCGGCGGAAGGCTATGCGCCGCTTTAAGACATAGAGGAACTATGGACTCCACCGGGGAGGCCGCAAAAAAAAGATCGGCTCCCGCGCAGGCTGTGGAGATATCGTCGCACACCTCGTCAACTACGCCAAGCTCCAGCGCCTTGTCGAGCGTCCGGCGCGTTCTTCCGAACCCCACGGTTTTCCCGAAAAGACCGTGTTTTTTCCCCGCCATCGCCAACGAGCCGCCAATGAGGCCCACTCCGGCGATAACCACTCGTTCAAATAAAAAGCCCAAGATTCGTCCTTTCCCTGCTAGGCCGAGAGCTTTGTGTAAGTCAGCGATTAACTCCTACCCTCTCCCCGCCAACTTTGCGGGGAGAGGATGGCGCAAAGCGCCAGGTGAGG
>JADGAO010000181.1 GCA_015231995.1 Nitrospinota bacterium
TCGTTCCATTTTAAATGATCCGGGATGTACACTGTAATAACATGACATACTGCGGTAGCGGCGTCCAACGCGAGGACAACATGCAAAACCGCTCCACCAACGCCGCCTAAAACAAGAACACTTGGAAAAGGCTTGTCATCCGGGTATTCCTCGATAACTTCTCCGGTTTTTATCGCCCTAATGATGACCTCTTTTGAAATGCTTCGCTCAAACATTCGTTTGACCGCATGGGCGCTGAAAAATATCTTCCCACATTTCATCTTGGCGTTTCCAGTAGCCTCAAGCTCCCTATCACCCGGTCATCCACTATTTTCACCGCCGCCCGTTTGCGTAACCAAGGTTAAAATCAGGGGCGGGCGCCCCAGGAGAAAGGGGGAAAGTTTTTGTCATGCTTCGACTGGCTCAGTATGACATTTATATTGATGTCTCACCAAACCACGGCCCCCCTCCCCTCGCGGATAAGCTCCGGGGCGGAGCCTCTCAAATCAACAACCGTGGATGGGCCGGAGCGTAACGGCCCGACGGATATCGCCGCATCAACAAGCCCGGCCTGATCCTCAGGGATATCCGCAAGGTCTTCGACAGGCTCATCGCCGGCGATGTTCACCGATGTGGTCACAAGCGGCCTTCCGGCCATCTCCACCAGTTTCCGGCAGATAACGTTGTCGGGTATCCTGACGCCGACGGTGTTTCTTTTTCCGATCATTTTTTTGGGAAGGTTGGTTTTGCGGGCTTCCAATATGAAGGTATAAGGGCCGGGAAGAAGCCGGTTCATCAGTTTGTAGGCCCAATTGGAGACAAACGCAAACTCGCTTATCTGCGCCACGTCCTGGCATATGAACGAAAAGGGTTTGACTGCGTCGCGCTTCTTTATGCGGGCGACGCGCTGTATCGCGTCTTTGGAGAAAGCGTCGCACCCCAATCCGTATATCGTGTCAGTGGGGTATATCACCACTCCGCCGGACAGGATTATATCCGCCACCTCGCGCAAAGCGTCATACGCTGGCGCTCCGTCTTCGAGAAAGAATGTCTTCATACCTGTAAATTATAGGAAAACGAAAGCAAATGGTAAGCCATCCTAGCGTAAGATGTCAAAAAAAGAGGCTGTCGCCAAATGGTAAAACAGAAGCGACAAACGCTGTCCGAGTATCTTCACCTCGGACTCCTTGTCTTTTAATGTGAGTTCATTCTTCCTTAAGGACGGCGGGGTGAAGAACACCCACGCCGAGCATTTGGGAGACAGCCCCAAAAACGGAGAATCGCCACGCCATGCTATGGGGGATGGCGATAGAAGTTAAATACCCGGCGGCGCGTTTTTCTACAATACCGTTTTCAATCCTTCCAGAGCCTGCTCATATCGCTCCAACTTGCCGACGTGGACATACCGTATCACCCCGTCTGCGTCCACAAACACCGCCGTGGGCGTGACCTCCATCCCAGCCTCATGAGCGAGGCTCTGCCCGTTTTCGGTCACCACCGGAAATTCCAGTTTGTGCGCCTTTGCGAACCTGGCGATGTTGGCGGAGGAATCCAATATCCCCACGCCCATTATCGCTATCCTGGTTTTGGAGTTTTCAGCCTGCATCCGCTTTATCCACTTAATAGAGTCGTGGGAACAGGGACACCAGTCGGCGAAGAAAAAATAAACCGTTGGCCTGCCCAAAAACGATTCGCCGCTCACCGGAGAGCCATCCATCGCCGTAAGGGAATAAGCCGGGAAACGGTCCCCAACCTTCAGCATTTTATTCGTATTGGACGCCTCTATCGTAAAGTGGTTAAACAGGGCGTTTAAAATAAGCGCGAACGCCCCCAGAAGGACGATATGGTTAATGCGCCGCGTGGATTTCTTTTCCAACGGCGCGCATTCGGTCAATGCGTTCAGCGTCAGCGGCTCGTTCATCTTCCACCAGAACGCTTGATTTGCCCCTCGCCGCCAAGCTCTTGATGGCCTGACGAAGCGCTCTGGGCATCCTTCGATGATGAGCCAAGGTTCTTCTGCGCCTCCTTAATGCCGGACATGTGGCCCATTTTGAGGCTGTCCATCGTGGACAAGGCGCTCTCTATCGGGCGATTCTCCACCGGCGTTCTGGCGAGCGTTAGAAGGCCGGGATATCTCCCCACAAGCCTTTCTATATCTCTATCCCGAAAATCCTTTTCCCAGTTGCCCACAAGCGCATTCCACACCTGCACGATGGCGACGGCCTGAAACTCGGTGATATTTTCTATCACCAGCTCCGGCTTTGCCGTCCTGTAGTTCTGAATGATAATTTGCATGTGCGGCACCAATGCCACAAAAGGTGGGCCGCACCTTGGACAGTAGAGCTTGATACGCTCGTCGGAGTGGCACTGCGTGCATATGCGCCTCGCCAGCTTATAGGCTTCCGAAGGGGTATAGGCGATGTAACCGTTGGCCTTTATAGCCTCAAGAGCCGAATCCCTGGCTGGATTGGGCGTGGCGGCGCCAACGACCATGAAGGCGGACATCATGGCGACCAGAACCGTAAAACCGACTTTCTTGTTCAGTTGAAATGCCTCCCAGCCGTAAATAGTTTCTCTGCATTTTCTTGGTTTCAGCGATTGATATGCCGCTTCGCCAAAACAAGATTAGCATGACAAGAGAGGCTCTCTGAGAACTATTAACTCAAGCGTCAAATCATTCAATTGGTTGTTTATCTGCTTGAATATGCGATGATTATTACCAACAACGACTTCAGACTCTCCGATGGTTGCGTTTCTGGCGCATAAATGGAGCTTTATCGTTTTTTATTATTTTTTATACTCCATTTTGCAGGGGCGATCCGGTGGGGTAGAGCTTCTTGCGCTAAGGGCGGCCCACTGGGTTCGCCCCTACATCAGATCGCCATCAAAGCCGATGATGTTTTTTATAAACTTAACATTCGAACGCACAATCCAAATTCGACCTATTCGCGTTAAGCTTTACGCTCCCGTTGAGAGGGTCAGGAGACTCGACAGCTGACCCCGGAAGGCGTCACAAGCTAGGCGCCGGGCAACAGGACAGTGGCCACGCCATGAAGTATTTCGCGTTTGAATTCTTCGAACCCAGCTTTGTCAATGAGACCGTGGAGCCTTGTCCCCTTCTTGCCGTGGATGCGGACATACTCGACCACCCGTCCCACCACTGCGATAACGTCGTCCTCCGTCGGCACAATCGCCAACTTCTTTGCGACCATGGGCCTGGCCCCGGCCGCGCCTCCCACAACTATCTCGTATCCTTTAGGATGGCCGGTGATACCGATGTCTTTCGTTCCCGGCTCACTGCAGGAGCGTATGCATCCGGCCACGCCTATCGAAAGTTTCACCGGCAACGGGACGCGGTAGAACATCCTGTCAATTCTCATCGCAAGCCCCAGCACAGGCTGGACAAAGCGCTGGCAAAACGTCTCCGCAGAACACATTTTGACGGGACGCACTCCACCTTCTTTAAAGACGTTGGCTCTTCTGCCGGTGCGTTCCTCAAGTCCGTGCAGGTGTTTCTTGTGATCCCATACGAAGATTATCTCGCCGGTGAGCTTGACCTTTTTCGCCCCTTCCGACTCCATCGTCAACACGAGCTTTTTGAGCTCCTCGACGGATATGGCGCCTGCGGAGATAAACGGCGCGAACGTGGCAGGCCTCTCGCCCTCTTCTTTCGCATCGTCGTCATGATGTGGGGCATGGCCCGTATGTTTTTTCATGTCAGAACTTTTCACCTCTCGTTTCACGAATCTGGCTTCCAACGGACCGGATGCGCGTCCATATGTTCCAGACAAAAATGAATCCCGCAATTAACTGCAGAGCCGCGCCCGCCATTACAAGCGCCCATTCGGCGGGATGCTGATGAATGGCCTGGGCCGTTTCACCGGCGAACCTTACGCCCGTGCCGACGGTGATGAGCCAATAGTTGACCTCCGCCATCGAAGGGCTGTAACGCATGTCCTCCTTGGCGGGGCGTGGGAACATCCAGTAAGCGATCCCCATGATGAGAGTCACCATGAACCCTATGAGCGTAAGATGCGTGTGCGCCGACACCAGCGAGGGATGCGCCCCGGAGCCAAGAGCCTGCTGGACAAGCATCCACGCGCCAAGGACAAGCCCAAGCGCGAAATAAACCAGCGCCGTTTTTACATACCGTCTTGCAAGCCCGAACATCGGATCACCACCTACGCTTCAAGTTTCAATTTTCATTCGGCGCAATGCGGCGCGATATGATTTTTGGCATACAACGCGCACAGGCCCCGCTTCGTTAGGCCCAAATCTAAACATTATTTTCACTCCAACGGCAAAGGCGAATTCACCTGCCTCACCCCATTGCAACTGCGTTCCTAAAACGCGATAATGAATATCAGGAAAACATTACCGGGTCGCTCTTATGGTAATCCATCTACCGATAGATACGCCTCACTTTTCCAGACGATCTTTTCAAGCCTATATTTAACGCGCCGTCAGGAGTGTCATAATGCCGCCGGTTAAGGTCAAGGACTTTGTCGCATATGTTGGCGCGCTTCTGGCCGTCCTGGCCATGATGGCGGGGCTTTATCTGCATTACGGAACCAAAAAGGCGGAGATAATCCGAGCCGCCAAAGCGGAGCAGATATCGGGCGAGTTCGCCAGTAAGAAGTCCGCTGTATCCTCCTTCTTCAACTCCGTGTACTCCACGACGCGCACAATATCGCTGTTGCCGATCGTTCGCGCTATCGAGGGGGGAAACCGGAAAAGCGAGGCCGAGGATGTCGTAGCCCTCGGAAGGTTCTCCGAAGAGAGCCACCGCACGGTCCAACAGCTTTACAACATCATCGCCGCAATGGGCGCGTCGGAGATATACGCCGTCGTCAACGGTTTCAGCCCGGATAAAGGGGAAGTCCCGTTTTTCATGTACGACTCCCTGCTTCTCGATGGACAGGACGGCGGGGGCGAAGGCGATGAGGCTAAAAACCCCGATTTCCCGGAGGAGAAGGAGGACGACGAATACGCCTACTACGTCACCCAGTTAGGATCGTTCAGGTCGGAACACCCCACGTTCAACTTCAAAAGGCTCGACGACATCCCCGCGCAACTGAGCAACGCCATGCGCACATGCGACAACACACAGTATGTATCCAAAACATCGGGTAATCCCAAAGACTCTTTCGGGCTTCTTTATTCTGTCCCGTTTTACGGCGACAAAAATGAATTCAAGGGACTCATATCCACCATCTTCCGCCTCAACGTCCTTGAGGCCATGCTTATTGGCGCGCCATTCGTCATAGTGACCCCAAAAGACGCGGAAAACGCGAAAAGCCTGGGGTTCACGCTCTCCGCCAACGCATCGCCTTTTGTGATAGCAAACAAGGCTAAGGACGTTTTTATCGGCGACAGGCGGGACCCGGCCCTGATAAGCAAGGTGCGGGATATCGCCGTCGGCGCAAAATCCGACGACGCTTTCCATTCCGAAAAACTCTCGATAAAAGACACTTCCGACTGGGAACTTTATTACAGGTTCAACCTTGCCGGAACGGAAACCGCCATAGCAGAAGAAAGACAGCTATTGCTGGTGGAGCTTTTCATCCTGATGGTTTTTTGGGCCGCGCTCACATACGCCATCCGGCGTAGCAACATAACGAAAGCCTCCGCCCGCCAAAGCGTCGTTTCGCTGGCGGAAAACAACGATTTTATCAAAAACACGATGGAAACGCTGATGACCGCATCTGGGGCTCTTACACATAGCTCCGAAACCCAGGCCAAGGCCCTCGGCGATTTGTCTGTCGCTCTTGAGGAACTTTCGTCCCAGACAGCGGCGAACGCCGCGAACGCCCATACCGCTCAAGCCACCTCCGCCGAAGCCGTGGCAAAGACGCGCGAGGGGTCCATAAGGATAGCCGCCATGCTCGACCGCATGAAAACAATGGCGTCTGCCGTGACGCAGGCGACCAGGGATGCCGACGACGGGCGGACGGCTCTGCGCCACTCGAACTCGGAAATGCGCGACATAACGAAAAAATCAATGGACGATATCGGGAAAGTAGTAAAAATAATCGAGAACATAGCCAAGCAAATCAACCTGCTGGCCATAAACGCCAGCACCGAGGCCGCTCGCGCAGGGACTCATGGCAAAGGGTTCGGCGTTATCGCCACGGAGATAAGGTCCTTGTCCAACGAGACCTCCAGCTCCGTCGAAAGCGTCAAGAGGTTCATCAACTCCGCCGCGGAAAACATCGCCAGTTCTGCTTCGCGGGCCGAGGCGTCGGGCAATCAGACAATGGAAAAAATCATCGTCGAGGTCGCCAAGGTGGACGAATCCGCCCGCGCCGGGGAGAACGAGGCGAAAATCGTCGCCGAATTCCTTGGTGAAATCGTCAAAGCGATAATCGAGGCCGGTGAAATGGTCAAAAACATCGCCCACGCCTCGGCGGAACAGAATATAGGAATAGGCCAGGCCAAAGAATCGTCGCTTAAAATTGACGGCATGACCAGCTCCAATCTGGAAGACGCAGAGGCTCTTTCCAAAACCGCATCGGATCTCGACAATCAAATGCGGGAGATAAGCGCGATCATAGAACGGCTGGAGCGGCTTTCCAAATAGAGACCATGAATATTTCCCGTAACCAGATTGCGCAGTTGTTAGTTCGAAGAAAAGCGCAGAACAAAGCAAACGTACTGGTTGCGGCGGTGGTGGCCTGCCTGGCGCTGATGGCGGCCTTTCAATTTCTGGGTTTCACTGGGAAAGTGTTATCCCTGCTCCCTCTAGTGTCCTGAGTTAGAAATTCGCAAACAAAAGCGTTCGATGCTTTTCATGAT